>JAEZLC010000215.1 GCA_023435965.1 Cyanobacteria bacterium OH_CDB_58
ATTTATAACGTCCGACTCTTCCGATGTCATATTTTTTCTCATCAAAGAATCTTGCTTCTAGGATAGAACGTCCGCCTGAAGCTGAAGCCGGATCTCCCGGTCTTAACTTTTTATAAACTTCAATTAAAGCATCATCTGTTGTTTCACTAGAATCTTTATCTAGTGTCTTTTTCAAGAACTCAAAGTGAGTAAATAAAGTTTCCATCTCAGAAACTGTAATTCCTAGAGCTTTCAATAAAGTTGTAGCTAAGATTTTTCTGTTTTTATCGATTTTAACGTGGATTACATCGTTAGCATCAGTTTCAATTTTTAACCATGCCCCTCTGTTTGGAATAAGAGTTGCATTGAAAAGACGTTTTCCTGTTGGTGAAATTTCTCTTTTGAAATATACACCAGGAGAACGTACGATTTGAGAAACGATAACCCTTTCAGCACCATTTACGATAAATGTACCTTTATCGGTCATGGTAGGGATATCTCCTATATAAACCTCTTGTTCTTTAATTTCACCTGTGTCACGGTTTACCAAACGAACCATAACACGAAGCTGTTTTGCGTAAGTCGCATCGTGTATTCTAGCTTCTTCAATGGTATATTTTGCGTTATCAAACGTATAGTTTGGCAAAAAGTGTAATTCTAACCTTCCCGTGTAATCTTTGATTGGAGAAAAAGAAAGGAACTCTTCTTTAAGGCCTTCTTTTAAAAACCACTCAAATGATTTTTTCTGAACTTCAATCAAATCGGGTAAATCATCCAATCGAGTTTTTGGCATTCCCATTGGAGTAATTCTTTCAGAATATTTTTTTGTCGACATTCATTCACCTCGCTGCATGTGGCGTACTACATTTACTATTTATATTTTGTTTTTTATTAAATTTTAATTATAAAATGCACATATATCCGTTATACAATAATATTCACTAAATATTCCGAGTCAAGAAAAAACTGAAGTTTGTCAAAATTAGCTAAACATTTTTTAACATAGGGGCTCAGTCCCCTCATAAAGAGGGCAAATAGCACTCCTACAAAGGGAAAGACTGTCAAGCCCTGGAAAAATTTGGATTTTTTGTATTAATATTAAAAATAAATGATATAATTTCAATAAAGTTATGAAAAGATCAAAATTAAGCTTAAGTACACAAAATAAATTCATATTATTGGGGCTCATTATGAGCACCCTCTTAATTGTCGTTATTGCTGTTTTTGCAATTATAAACATACAAAAAAAACTTGATGCCAGTTACCGAGAATTCGCTCAAATAATGACGAAAACCCTCGCTATTGAAAGCGTTGAAATAACCAAAGATATACCTGACGAGAATAAAATCAATACATTAAAATCTCACACGGGCTCAATTATAACAAGCAACAAAGATATTTCCTTCATTGAATTCAAAAACAATAAAAACGAGATAATATATTCTACAAAGCAGGACTATCCTAACAGAGCAAAAGATACAAGAATCACAATAAGTTCACCACTTGTCGTTTCAACTGATGAAGGACAGCAAGTAGTTGGAGTCGTTAGCGTAGGAATGGCCGGAAAGGGTATAAAAACTATCTCTGCAGCAACCAGAAACTCATTATTCGGGATTTTTTCTGTTGCCTGGATTGTCTTTGCGATAGTAATTTTAGTAAACACTCTACTTATAACAAGAGAATTAGGAATTCTTCATCACGGGGTTAAACAAATATCAACTGGACAATTCGGATATAAGCTGGACCCAAAAGGGGTAAGCGGAGAGATAAAAGAGTTAATAAATGCATTCAATGATATGTCATCGAGGCTGCATCTGTATGAAGAACAAAATATTGACCAGCTAACACTCGAAAGAAACAAGCTTGAAGCGGTTCTTATGAGTATTGTTAACGGGGTTGTAGTTTGCGATAACTTCGATAGCGTAGTTTTAGTAAACAGCTCAGCTCTAAAAATGCTTGAAATAGAAGAAAGACAAATACTTAATACAAAAATTCAAATGTACTGCAATAGTAACGGTGAACTTTGTTTTAGAGACAAGATAGAACAGTTTAAAGACACTCCTTTGGACATAATGGAAAATAAACCGCTAGAGTTCAATATAGAAGTGGATAAAAAAATTATCAAAGCTGTAATATCACCGATGTTCTCAAAAAATCAGGATTATGTAGGGTATATTATTGTTCTTATTGATATTACAAAAGAAGTTGAAATAGACAAATTAAAAACGAACTTTATATCTAACGTTTCACACGAATTGAGAACGCCAGTAACTGTTTTAAGAACTTACATAGACACATTATATAATCATTCTGACGAGTTTGATGAAACAACTAAAAAGGAATTTGTTGAGATTATAAATAAGGAAGCGGGAAGACTTCACAAAATGGTTAACGACATTCTTGATTTCTCAAGACTGGAATCTCCAAACATAGATTTAACAAAAGAATATACAGATATTATTCCTCTTGTTGAGCAAACAATTAATTCAATGAAAGTTCTTGCAAACGAGAAAAACATAACTTTCTCAATAATAAAAGAACCTGATCTTCCTAAAATTCCTATCAATACAGAAAGCATAGAAAGAGCATTTAAAAACCTGATTTCTAACGCTATAAAGTACTCACCGGAT
>JAEZLC010000227.1 GCA_023435965.1 Cyanobacteria bacterium OH_CDB_58
ATAAAAACCGCCAAGGAAGTATTCAAAACAAAAGATTGGATTTTGGGAATTTTCCCTCAAGGCGGTATCAGAAAAAATAAAGTCATAGAAAAAATAAACAAAGGCTTTGCAGTATTGGCAAAATCAGCCAAGTGGGATATTTTACCGATCTCAATAGTCGGAGTAGAAGAATATAACTGGATACCGTTCAAGGGTAAAATCATCGTAGAAGTAGGAGAATTGATTTCTTACGATCAGGAAATTGATGAAATTATCGACGAATGGGGCGACAAAATCTCTCAAATGAGCGGATACCCTCACATCAAAGACATCGAAGAAAGCGAAAAAGAACTCTCTCCTGTTTAATTATTTTTTCGCAAAAAAAATGCCGCTGTGCGGCAATACTTTGTCATGGAGAAAAGGAGTGGAGGAAATAAGTAATAAAGAGAATTGGCTATACTATACTATTTCCACACTCTACAATATATAAAACGTATATACTTACATTTGTAATTATTTTTTACAAATAGTCTATAATCTATGAAACTAGAAGTGCGCAACCTTTTTCAATGAAGGAGCATATAAAGACAAGAAAATTGAATTCAAATCCCTTGATGAAATATTTGAATTTACATATTTCAGATTTTTATCCATCATCATTCTTATTGTTCTTTTAGATTTGCTATCAGTCAACAACAAAATCTGAAGCTCTTGCACTTGAGAATAATTCTTTAAGATGGATGCGGTGTTTAGGTTGTACATTTCAGAATCAATTATCACTGCTGCGATTGACTTTGTATTCAAAAACCTAATAATATCGCAAGGCTCTATTGTAGCGAAGACCTTAGCCTCGTCGACTCCTGCCTCTATGCTTTTTTGTGCAAAATCAACAACCTTGCACAAGTCATCTCTGACAATTAAAATACCTTTTTTATCAAACATTTATTCTCTCTCGATTTATAAAGTAACCTAATCTATTTCTCGTTATTTTTTACGGCTTTTAGATTTTCTCTCTATTCTATAAATCGGAAAAAAAAGTTGTGAGTTTAAAATATTTGCAAAAAGTCATTTATTTATACTAAAAGAGCCCTGAAAATTCAGGACTCTTCAAAAGTTATATTTAACAAACTATTTTGCAGCTTTTGCAGCTTCTACAACTACTGAAAAAGCTTCAGGTTCGTTAACAGCCATATCAGCCAACATTTTTCTGTTTACAGCGATGCTTGATTTTTTAAGAGCATTCATGAATTTAGAATAGCTCATACCATGCTGTCTAGCAGCTGCGTTGATTCTGACAATCCATAAACGACGCATGTTTCTTTTTAGATGACGTCTGTCTCTGTACTGATATTTAAGTTTTTTCATTACCGCAGTATTAGCGACTTTGAATATTCTGCTTCTTGCTCCTTTAAAGCCTTTAGCTAATTTTAATATTTTTTTGTGTCTTTTTCTTAAGACGTTTCCACGTTTAACTCTCATTTTATAATCCTTTCTTCATTCACTTAGTTATCTTGAGTACTTTTTGTAAGGTAACTCTTTTGATATAAGTTTCAAATGTGTTTCTGAAACCTCTACCATTCCTGATAGTCTTCTTTTTCTATCAGAATCTTTGTGTTGAAGAAGGTGTTTTGTACCCGCTTGTCTTCTTAAGATTTTACCGCTGGCAGTAATTTTATACCTTTTTGCACCAGCACGGTGTGTTTTCATTTTAGGCATAGTTTTCTCCTTTTCATTTGTACTATTTGCCTTATCCAAGGCTGTTTTCAAGCCGACGTTATGACATGCCTCCATAACATCAAGTCTTGTTTATATCTTTATTTTAAATCAAACATGAACCGGTGCAAGCATGGTGACAACATTTCTTCCATCTAAAGATGGTCTCTTTTCTATTGTCATAGGCTCGTTTTCAAGATCTGCAAGGAATCTATTGGCCAAATCATAAGCTAATTTGCTATGTTGCATCTCTCTACCCCTAAGCATAACAACGATTTTCACCTTGTTTCCGCTTGCGATAAACTTCTTAATATTCTTGATTCTGACATTGTAATCGTGAACATCAATTTTATATCTGATTTTTATTTCTTTAATTTCTACTGTATGTTGCTTTTTCTTGGCTTCTTTCGCACGTTTCTCAACTTCGTACTTGTATTTGCCGTAATCCATAATTTTAGCAACCGGAGGTTCCTGATTGGGAGAAACTACTACAAGATCTAGGTCCTTCTCTTCTGCCATTGCTAGAGCTTTTGTCGTGGGAATAACTCCATAGTTATTGCCTTCATCATCAATTAATCTAAGTTCTTTTGCTCTAATATTTCTATTCAGCAGCTGGTTTCCTTGGGTAAAATCTTTACTAATGGTGTAGTCCTCCTATTTATTTTGGTATATAACCCGATTATTGTAACAAAGAAATCAGCTTTTTGTAAATCTTTTTTTGTTACATTAATTCAAATTTAAAAGAATCTTGTCAATTTATGATTTATAAACGCCTTTTTATAAACAGCAAAACTCTCTCTTCTTATTTAAACGTTTGGCCCAATCGGGCCTATTTTTTTGCGAAAAAGTTTAGCTAATAGAAGAAACCTTGCCTTAATAACAGTTAGATTTTAACGAGATTTTTATAACAGCTTATCGCTAAAAAATCGAAGTTATAAAGATTACTGTTATTAATGAAAGCGTGTTTTTCTCTTTTGGTTCGTTTTCTCTTTTTGCCTCGCAATTAAAAAGAGAAAATGAACAACCTTAACTGTTCTAATAGATTTAAAACTAATTGCAGAACTGTTAGATTCAAAATATTACGAATCCTTGCTTATAAATTTTACTCAAGCAAAGTTGGACTATAAGTGTTCGTAGTATATGTCCAGACCCTATCTTGCTTGTCAGAATTCCACATTGGATTAATAATTCCCCTATTATCTCTATTGTAGCTACTTTCTGGAAATGCTATTTGTTTAGTAGTATAAGAATTTGTTGAATCATATTTGTACATTAATTCCAACGTATCTAAAGTAGCAAAAAGTTTAAAGCAAGTTGTAGGATATTTATTGTGAATTTCTTTTGCAATTGCACTTAGTTCTTGCTCCGTGAGGTTTTTATCAACAAGAACGAACTTCCAAATGTCTCCATGCTGGGTTAATTTATAGTTGGTGATAGTATATTTAGCTTGTTTCGGTTTTGTTAAAACAACAGCTTGATGCGTTTCTAGCGTCTCTATTTGGGCGGGACTTTTAACTGTAGAGGTTGAACAAATCGTTAAAATAAAATTTAATAAAGCAATCAAACAAAATATAAATATAATTTTTTTCATTTTCACCTCAAAAACCAGATTATGCAATTATATCATTCACCGCAAGAATTCATCTGTTTTTTACAAATTTAAACATGGTTATTGATTTTAAATCATGTTTTGCATATATTAATTCTTGAACCGAAGAAAACTGGGGGTTCGGCAAAGAAGAAATTTGTGGATAACAACACAAAGACTTAAAAAGCCAGCCTTAAAACAAAACCCCGTTTAGGATCATGAAATTTTTAGGCTACAATTTGGCAACATGCCAATTATGGAAATTTTTGATTTTACGGTTCTATACGTAAGATTTTTTCGTATACAAACAAATTAGGTCGATACAAATTATACAAAGGAGCATATTATGGCAACTAAAGCCTTCAAACAAGACAAGATTGAAGCAATCAAAGAAAAAATTAGCAAAGCTAAAGTGGCTGTAGTAACTGAGTACAGAGGAATGTCTGTAGAGGATATTACTATCCTTCGTCGCGAACTTCAAAAAGAAAACGCTGACTACATGGTTACTAAAAACACTCTTGCTAAAATAGCCGTAAAAGGAACTGAATTCGAAGTGTTGAATGATGTTTTCAAAGGCCCAATCGCTATCGCATTTGGATTTGAAGATCAAGCAGCTCCAGCAAAAGTTCTGGCTAAATTTATCAAAGAAAAGAAAAAAGGCGAAATCATTGCTGCAGCATTAGAAGGTCAACTTCTTAGTGCAGCTGACGCTAAAGCACTTGCAAATATTCCTTCAAGAGAAGAACTATACGCAAAAATGCTTGGCTGCATAAATTCACCTGCTACTGGCATCGCTGGTGCAGTAAATGCAGTTATGAGCAGCTTAGTAAGAGCAGTAGATGCTGTTGCTAAACAAAAATCTGCATAAGCAGAAAGAAATTAGATTAGATTACAAAACAAACAAATAAAAGGAGAATTAAAATGAGCGTACAATCAATTCTAGAATCAATTGAAAAATTAACATTAATCGAAGCAGCTGAATT
>JAEZLC010000246.1 GCA_023435965.1 Cyanobacteria bacterium OH_CDB_58
ACGTTAATCCCTTGTTGAATGTTGCTTTGTGCAACTTCTGAACCCCTAATTTTTGTGTTCATGTTTGTAGCGATTGATAATCCCGCTGCATCGTCTGCAGCTCTGTTAATTTTCAAACCGCTAGACATTCTTTCGATACTTGTACTTAACGCGTTAGTCGCTGAGTTCAAGTTACGTTGAGCCATAAGAGCTGATACGTTTGTGTTTACAACAATTGCCATGTTGATTCTCCTTTCAATTCTAGACTACTTCCTTGTAGTCACTTATTAACTTAGTGTGTTTTTTTACGTTAATAAAAGTGGGCAATTTTACTTGCACCTTACCTTCGTGTTTTCACTTTTCTATCATACGGATTTTGGTGCTTATAATTAATTCTTATAAAGTTAGAAATTCTTTATACTAAAGTATGGGATTTTTATTACATATTTTTTTTCTATTCCACGATATATCTAGAACTAAACCTATTTTAAGATATGTAAATTTTCATTAACTTTCATAAAAATAATCAAAAAATGTGTTTAGGCATGACTTGCTGATGACATCTGAGTTTCTTTATAATAAAATTTGTACATAAACTAGAAATATAAGGTTAGGAAAATGCAAATATCTTTAGAGTGGTTAAATGAGTACATTGATTTAGATGGTATAACTCCTGAACAAATCTCGCATGAGCTTACTATGAGCGGTTTAGAGGTTGAAGAAGTCGAGAAGACTGGACCAAAGTTTTTTAACATAATCACTGCACAGATTAAAGATATAAAACAGCATCCTGACGCAGATAAGCTCCATCTTGTTGAAGTTAATTTGGGCAAAGAAATTAAAACAGTTGTGTGTGGTGCTCAAAACATCGAGATAGGACAAATTATTCCATACGCTTCAGTCGGATCTAAAGTGTTTTCAAGAAAAACTGGAGAGTTATTTGAGCTTACTCCTGCAAAAATTAGAGGTGTAGAATCTCAAGGGATGCTCTGTTCTCAGGATGAATTAGGTCTTGATAATTTGCAAACGGAAGATGGAATCCTAATCTTAAATAGACTTTACGAAAACCTGGAGCTCGGTAAAAAATTGGAAGACGTTTTGAATATAAAAGAAGATGTTGTTTTCCATCTTGCTCCCACTGCAAATCGTGGTGACCAAATGTCTGTTATCGGAGTAGCAAGAGAACTGAGTGCTATTTTTAACAGAAAATTAAATTTTTCAAAACTGGAATCTACAAACGATCTTTCTACAGATAAGTTTTCTGTTGAGATTATAGATGAAGATACTTGCAAATATTATTCAGCAGGCTTGTTGAGAGATGTTGAAATCAAACAATCACCAGAGTGGATGCAAAGAAGGCTTGAAGCTTGCGGTATAAGAGCTATAAGTAATGTTGTCGATATCACAAATTATGTATTGTTAGAGTATGGACAGCCTTTACATGCGTTTGATATGGATAAATTAAACGGTTATTTGTGTGTGAGAAGAGCGAAGGAAGGCGAAACAATCATTACCTTAGATGAAGTTGAGCGTAAACTTAACAATGACAGCGTGCTTATCGCTACTAAAGAAGAGGGTGTTTGTATCGCAGGAGTTTTTGGTGGTGCTAACAGTGAAGTTGATGACAATACAAAAAATATAGTATTGGAATCGGCATACTTTACGCCGGCGACAAACAGAAGAAGTGCAAGAAGTGTAGGATATAGAAGTGAAGCTTGTGCTAGATTCGAAAGAGGCGTTGATATAGAAACTGTCAAGCCGGCATTGCTAAGAGCGATGCAATTGATGACGCAACTGGCTGGTGCAAAAGTTGATGGAGTTGTAGAAGCTGGTGAAAATAAGCTCAAGGATTTGGAGATAACATTAAGATTTGCTCAGATTAAAAGGGTTTTGGGTTGTGAAATACCTCCTGAAAGATGTATTGAAATACTCGATAAACTTGGCTTTGAATTGTTGGGTAAAAATGAAATTGCTGCGAAATTCAAAGTTCCCAGCTTCAGAATTAATGATGTAATGAGAGAAATTGACTTAATAGAAGAAATAGCAAGAATTAACGGATATGATAAAATTGCCCCGACTCTGCCTAGAAAAACTCAGTCCCCTGAGATTAGTGAAGAGTCTAAAATCCTTAAAAAAATTAATAACTTATTTTTGGGTTACGGTTTTGATGAAGCGATTACTTCTTCATTAATCGGCGAGCCTTTGCTAAAGCAGTATGGCCTTTCATATTCGAAAGAGAAAGCTGTGTGCGTACAAAATGCACAGTCAGAAGATCATACAATGCTTAGACAAACACTCATAGCTAATATGCTTCAGACTATCAAGAATAACTTTGATAATGGTCAGAAAAATGTCTGGATGTATGAAATAGGTAAAATTTTCTTAAAAGAAACTGAAGCAACACAGAAAGACAGTGGAGTAACTGAATCAAGAATGTTAGCCGGATTTATTTCTGGCGATATACATAATAACTTGTGGAGAAAGCATGTTAAAACGGACTTCTATACATTAAAAGGAATGATAGATAGTTTTATTGAATTGCTTGGGCTTTCAAATAGAGTGAAATTATCTCAGGCTGATGATTGTGAATATCTGCACCCTGGTAGAAG
>JAEZLC010000247.1 GCA_023435965.1 Cyanobacteria bacterium OH_CDB_58
CCCAGAGAAGTCTCAAGTCCCGCAATTCCCATAGGTGCATTCTGAATAGGAAGTTTTTTCTCTTCAACCGTATGAGGAGCGTGGTCCGTGGCTATAACATCTATAGTCCCGTCTTTCAATGCCTCAATAACAGCATCAAAGTCTTCCCTGCTTCTTATAGGCGGATTAACCTTAAATCTTGAATCATAAGGAACCATTTCTTCCTGAGTCAAACTGAAATAATGCGGTGCGGTCTCGCAAGTAACCTTCAGCCCTTCTTTTTTCGCCTGCCTTATAAGCTCCAAGGCTCTTTTTGTAGAAACATGAGCAAAGTGGTATCTTATATCTAACTTCCTTACAAGCTCTAACTCTCTTGCAACCGCGACGCTTTCAGCGAGCGTTGAAATCCCTTTCAAGCCAAGTTTGCTGCTTATGTAACTTTCATTTACCACACCATCTTTTGCTAAAGAGCTGTCTTCAGGATGTGAAATAATCAGAGAATTTTGAGAAGCAACATATTCCATTGCCAAGGACAGTAATTTCAAATTTTCAACAGGCTTGCCATCATCCGAAAAAGCTACGGCCCCATTATCAATGAGCTCAGAAACGTTCACCAGCTTTTTACCTTCCAACCCTTTTGTGAGTGCACATATCGGATAAAAACCGATTTCTTTTGAAACCTTTGCCTTATCAAGAACATAATTAAGAGTCATAAGACTATCTACAGAAGGATTTGTATTTGCCATAGGACAAACTGCTGTATATCCGCCATTTAAGGCTGCATCAATACCCGTTTTAATTGTTTCTTTGGAAGCGAATCCTGGTTCTCTGAAATGACAATGAATATCAACAAGCCCAGGGGTAATTATTTTCCCAACGAAATCAAAGATATCTTCTCCATCTATTGGAGTTATATTTGCTGAAATGTCAGAAACGATTTGATTTTCTACTCGAATATCCACAACCGCATCAAAGTTTTCGGAAGGATTTATGACTCTTGCATTTTTAAGAAGCACAATATTCCTCCTTTTTAGTTGCCAGCAAAGTATTTAGAACCGCCATTCTTACATACACTCCATTTTTTGCCTGTTCCAAAATTGTTTCTCCTACTTTATTATCCAATAATTCAGAAGAAATTTCGATGTTTCTGTTTGCAGGTCCAGGGTGCATCAAGACAACTTCAGGGCTGGCATAAGTTTTTAAAATATCAGTACTAATCTCATATTGTCTTTTATATTCATAAGCATCAGGATAAAGGTTTCCCGAATGTCTCTCATTCTGCACCCTGAGAACCATAACCACCTCGGCATCTTTAATTGCGTCAATTACGTTACTGTGGCATTTTACCGGATATCTTTTGTGATCTTCCGGCTTAAAGAAACTCGGTGTACATACATTTATATCGGCATCAAACTTACTAAGCAGTGCTATATTTGATCTTGCCACCCTGCTATGTTTTACATCCCCGATTATTGCTATTTTCTTGCCTTTTATATCCCCTACTTTTTCAAGCATTGTGTAAAAATCCAAAAGTGCTTGAGTTGGGTGAGCATGATTGCCATCACCTGCATTTACAAAGGTTATTGGGTATTTAACCTGACTTATTGTATTATCAACAATCCCTGAGTAACAGTGACGAATAACAACAGCATCCACTCCAATAAAGTACAGGTTTTCTATCGTATCTCGCAACGATTCACCTTTTGATATGGAAGAATTGGCCGTTTCAAAATTAATAACCTTCATACCTAGCTTTTGAGCTGCCACTTCAAAGCTGCACTTTGTCCTCGTAGAATTTTCACAGAACATCATCGCCACAGTCTTTTCAGAAACTGATGATTTTAGAGAAGAAGTCTTAAAACTCTTTGCCATATTGACAATAGAGAGGATCTCTTCCTTATTCAATCTTTCTATATCAACAAGATGCTTTAACATTAAACTTTAACCTCATTTTCATTACGGCTTCCGGGCTTAATGAGGGGAATATTTTCTTTGCATAAAGGGCATTCTGAAGGGTCATAAACAACAGGATCTATCTGGAGCAGTGACTTTATATTATACGAAGACCTGCCGCAAGTCCTGTCCACAATGCACCCAACTGCTACAAGCTCAGCATCATAAGGCTTTATAGCCTCAAGAGTTTCATTAATAGTTCTTGCAGTTGTTATCACATCTTCAATTATGACAACTCTTTCACCTTTTTGAAGAGAATAACCTCTTCGCAGCTCCATTTTTCCGTCTTTTCTTTCAACGAAAAGATTTCTCTTCCGAGCATTTTTAGCCGTTTCATAACCTATAATAACCGCTCCTACAGCAGGTGCTATTATAGTGTCAAATTCTAAACCTTCAAGTTCTTGAGCCAGCATTTTGCCTATTTTTTCAGTTATTTGAGGATATTGATATAGCTTTGCACACTGAAAATATATATTTGAATGAAGTCCTGAAGTCAGGCAAAAATGACCTCTTAACACTCCCTGAGCTGATTCTAAAATATCTAAAACATTATTATTGTTCATAAATTACTCCTCTAAGTTCTTTTTTTAAGTCATCTAAATTCTTATAGTCGTTTTTAATCATAAATTCTTGTAATTCTGAGAGAATCTTTTCAGTTATAGTCGGATGAGTAAAATTTGCCGTCCCGATTTGAACTGCCTGTGCTCCCACAGCGAAGAACTCAAGCACATCTTCAAAAGAATAAATCCCGCCCATCCCAATAATTGGAATATCAATTGTTTTGTATAGTCTATGTATCATAGATAAAGCTATAGGCTTAATTGCTCTGCCAGACATACCGCCTTGAATCATCTTTTTAGTGAATTTGCCATTATTAAAATCCAGTTTTAACCCCAGCCCTTTTACAGTATTTATTGCAGAAACAACATCCGCACCTGATTTTTGAGCGGTTTCTGCAAGCTTTTCTATACAGGTTACGTTAGGAGTAAGCTTAACTATCAAGCAGCCTGAGAACTCTTGCCTTACTGACTTTATCAATTCAGAAAGCGAATTCTCATCCACGCCAAACTCCAAACACCCTGACTTTACGTTCGGGCACGAAACATTCAATTCAATAGCTTTTATATTATTACTCTGACAAATTTTCGCCAGTTCAATATATTCAACTTGAGTAGAACCAGCGAGGTTTATTACAAACTCAATATTTTCATCTTGCAATACAGGCGCTTTTTCCGCCAAAAATCTTTGTATACCTACATTTTCAAGCCCGATAGAATTAATCATTCCACCATAGACTTCAAATATTCTCAGATGATTGTTACCTTCTCTGGGATTAAGAGATATTGCCTTCGTGACTACGGCACCAAGGTTTTTAACATCTACAAATTCTTCAAACTCATTGACATACCCATATGTACCTGAAGCTGTCATAATCGGGTTTTTAATAACAAAGCCGTTCAAATCGGTTTTTAAATCTATAATTTGACTTATTTTCCCCATACTACTTCACTCCCTCTAAAAACAGGCCCATCTTTACAGATAGTAGCATTTTGAACCATTCCGTCTTTTTCAACTTGAATGACGCAACCTCTACAAACCCCTATACCGCAGGCCATAACCTTTTCCATAGCAATCTGAGAATCAATCTGATATTTTTTTGACAACTCCGCAATTTTTTTCAAAACTATTTCAGGACCGCAAGAGTATATTATTTCCGGATTAAACTTTTCTATGTAGAAGTCTAAATAGTCCAAAACACTCCCTGATTTGCCGACAGAACCGTCATCTGTGACAACCTCATCACAGACTACATTTTCAGGGACCTCTTCACTATTTAAAAAAGCACCGATAGTTAAATTCTCTATGCCTAACTCTGCAAGTCTGTTCTTTAAATAAAAAATAGGAGCGATACCAATTCCCGCTCCTACTAATAATGCTTTTTTATTTAAAATATTGAACCCATTTCCTAAAGGACCTATAAAATCGACAGAATCACCTATCTTCAGGCTCTTAATATAAGCCGTGCCCTCTCCTTTTTCCTTAAACAGAATACCAATCGAATTGTCTTTGTTGTACTCGATACTGAAAGGTCTTCTTAATGTAAGATTAGAACACAAAATAGAGATATACTGCCCCGGACTTGAAGAAAAAGAATATGGGGTTTCAATCTCTATATAATAAGAAGTTTTTGAAACCTTTTCTACTTTTTTAACCGTAGCACTATGTTGTTTTTTAGTTTTTTCTTTTATCATTTTTTCCTCATATAAAAAAAAAGAAAAAGCGACGCTTTTTCTTTTTTAGCATTTATAAAATATTTTGTTTTCCAATCCCGTTAGTATCATTTTTTCTCTCTTTGATTTTTAGTATTATATCCTCAACCCGCATACAAAAGTCAATATATAAATTAATAATTGTTAAAACTCATCCAAAAGGATGCAATTTTATTCAAAAGATATCCTTTTTACTAATAGAAGGTAAGGAAAAACGACTATGGGAATTGGTAATGTCTCAGGAATATCACCTGAACAATTTAAAGTAGAAAACAAAAAAAGATACGATGAAGTATACGCTCATGAACTAGCTCACAAGTCAGCAGCAGGATCTCTTGGCGGGGGAATTGTAATTGAAAAAGATTCAAATGGAATGGTAACGGGAGGACATGTCCCGATAACCATGCCAGGGCTCAACAAAACAAACCCAAGTTTGACACTAAAGCAAGCTCAACAGGTTATAGATTCTGCAATGGCACCATCAGACCCATCAGATCAAGATTACAAAGTCGCAGCAGAGGCAAAACAGATTTTGGCTATGGCAAGAGAAGAAATCGACAACAAAAAAACAGGGAACAAACTCGATACTTACATGTAAGAATTATAATAATTACCCGATTGGATGACTCTCGGGTAATTTTATTTTGAAGCTTTTAATTTTAAACTTCTTTCTATGAGCAAGAATGAGGGTTAAAAAATGCTTCAATACATGTCTATAACAAAGGATACAGATAGAGCAAAAAGATTCTTTGAAAATTTTCTCGCCTACACAACAACACCTTACAGCCTTAACGAGCTTATGAAAAAAGATACAAATTCGTTTAACCTAGTTGACGTAAGAGCGTATGAAGACTACATAGCAGGTCATATCCCTTTTGCTATACATATTCCACCGGATAAAATCACTCAAAACGTTCATATGTTAGACAAAGAAAAACCAACAATAGTATATTGCTACGAACAAAATTGTCACCTTGCAAAAACATCTTGCATGGTTTTTCTTGAGAACTACATACCTACAATTGAACTTGAAGGCGGTTTTAAATCCTGGAAAGACCATAATTACGACATCATTAAAATAGAAGCTTAATTAGATTTTTCTCTAAGGTCCGCCGCTAGTTTATGAGCAAAAAGACCTTCATTCTTCGCAAGAATTGAAGCATTTCGTGCAATTCTAGAAATATTTTCCTTGTTGATTATTTGATAAGTTTGAATTTTAACATAATCAAAAACGCTCAATCCGCCTGAGTATCTGGCAACCTGATTTGTGGGCAATGTATGGTTAGTTCCACTTACGTAATCGCCAAACACCTCAGCTGAATAATTACCTACAAATAATGAGCCGTAGTTTTCAAATTTTTCAATGTATTTTTCTGCATTTTCAAAACAGATTTCTAAATGCTCGGGAGCTTTTTTCTCAGAAAGTTCTATTGCCTCTTCTATACTTTTTGCTATTACCGCAAAAGATTTCTCGAAAGAGATTTTTGCTATATCCGAAGTGTCAAGAGTTTTCAAAAAAGTCTCAGCCGATTGTTTTACCTTGACGGCAAATTCTTCACTAAAACATATCAAATATGCCCTAGCATCTTTATCATGCTCACACTGAGCAAGCATATCTACGGCTACAAAATCAGGATTAGCAGTATCGTCTGCGATTATAAGAACTTCTGACGGCCCTGCCAGAAAATCAATTCCGCATTCTCCAAAAACCTGTTTCTTAGCCGATGTTACGTACTTATTCCCCGGTCCTACAATCTTGTCTATCTTAGGCAATGTTTCAGTCCCATAAGCAAGGCCTGCTATAGCCTGAACACCACCTACTCGAAAGATTTTATCAGCACCAGCCAAGTGACAAGCAGCTATCGTTACCGGTTGAATTTTTGGAGAAACAGCTATTACATTTTTCACCCCTGCAACTTTAGCAGGGACAACAGTCATTATGGCAGAACTTGGTAAAGGATAGTTTCCTCCTGGAATATAACAGCCTACGCTATTAATAGGAATAACTCTATGCCCAAGCCTAGCCCCTGCAACGTTTGTATCCAAATTTTTGATGCAATCAAACTGTTTTTGAGCAAACTCTTTCACGTTAGCAATAGCAAAATTTATTGCGTCCAAAGTTTCTTTATCAATTGAGTTAACAGCTTCTTCAATTTCTCTTGAACTGACCTGGAAGTCTGAAATATCGCCATCTCCAAATTGCTTGGAATACTTACGTAAAGCTTCGTCTTTATTATTTTTTACGTCCGAAATAATATCTGAAACCGATGAAATATTTTCGAACTCGATTTTTTCGAAAAATTCTTCGGTAATATCATCTAATTTAAATATTTTCATTCAATTTCACCTGATTATTTAGTTCTTGAAGCCAAATTACTCAATATATCCTGAGGGGTGATATTATGCTTAGCCATAAAAGTAAGTACGAAATAAGCCAGATCACTGGCTTCCCATTCTAACCCGTCTCCTTGTTCAAAATTGACGGTTTCAAAGGCTTCTTCCATAATTTTTCTCTTTAGGAAAAACTCATTTTTGAATAGTTTTGTGGTAAAGGATCCCTCCGGCATTTTTTCTTTTCTGTCCAAAAGAAGATTATACAAATCATTTATGCAAAAATCTTTATCCTCAAAACAGGAATATCTATCCAAATGGCAAGCGTTACCTTTTTGCTTAACCTTAAACAACAGTGTATCCTGATCACAGTCAAATTTAGCACTAACTAACTCTTGAGTATTTCCTGAGGTAAGTCCTTTGGTCCACAACTCATTTCTTGAACGGCTGTAATATGTAGCCAAACCTTCAGACAATGATTTTCTTAAAGCATCTTCATTGCAATAAGCAAGCATTAAAACCTGTTTAGATTCAACATCTTGAACTATTGCCGGAACAAGTCCGCCTTGCTTCTCAAAATCAATAACAGCACAAAAAGCATCTTCCAATTTGACCGCACCTGTATATATACACATACCCAATTGGGTTGAAACATTCATTTTTATGAGGGTCTTAATTTCTTCAACAGTAGAAATTCCACCTGCAGCCACCAAATCTTTTTTAGTCAAAGAACGAATGTGTTTAATAGCATCGATGTCCGTACCACCCATCATTCCTTCTTTTTCAACTATAGTATAAAGATACCCCGAGCAAAGATCATCGAACCTTTTCACAAAATCTTCAGGCGTAGAATTTAATTCTTTTGTCCAACCTTCTGTTGTAACTTTTCCGTTTTTTGCATCTATAGCTACTATAACCTTATCCTTAGGCAGCTTAGATAAAAAATCCTCATTAGCAGCAGTTCCGATAATTATCTTTTTAGCACCGTTTGCAAGAACTCTTTTAGCCTTCTCCGCATCTCTTATTCCACCACCGACTCTGCAATGAGCAATTTGACAGATTTTTCTAATAAGCTCTTCGTTATCACCTTTACCCATTGCGGCATCAAGGTCAATAACTGCTATTTCGCCAAATCTGGAGTAATACTTTGCAAGTTCTAAGACATCTTCTCTTTCAAGTACTTTTTCTTTTCCTTGCTTTAACTGAACAGCTTTAC
>JAEZLC010000255.1 GCA_023435965.1 Cyanobacteria bacterium OH_CDB_58
GACCTGAACAGTCGACGCTGATGTTGAAGTTATATCCATGTTTTTCCTCAATAAATAAATTAGTGATTACTTTTAAATAAAGTGTTTTTCTGAGAGAAAATTAACTTTTAAAAGTCTTTATGTAACATTACTTGATAAAAAAATGATTGGGGATATTGACTAAAAAATTTTATTTAGTATTATAATAACAGCTCAAGGGCGTTTAGCTCAGTTGGTAGAGCGCCTCCCTTACAAGGAGGATGTCGGGAGTTCGAGTCTCTCAACGCCCACCATAAAAAGTCAGATGACATTTGTTATCTGGCTTTTTATTTTGAGTTATTCTGAGACGAGAACTCAACAAAACGAAGTTTTGTAATAGTTCGAACGCGAGCGAGCAGAGGCTGGAGGGCGGAAGTGTTGAACTTTCGACCGTAATGCCGTTTATTGCGAGTGAGCAAGACAGTCTCTCAACGCCCACCATTTATAAAAAGAGCCGTAAAGGCTCTTTTTTAGTGTCAAATTCTTTCGAGTTCTGCGTTTTTAGGTGTATACCTTTTCTAAAAAGTCTAACTCAACTCGCTATAATTCAAATATAGTAATAGTTTTTAGAAGTTCGAACATCTGCCATAATAAAACACAAAGTTTTAGAATGTTGTCCAAGTAGTTCTTTAGCTTTTATTTAATGTATAATTTTTTTATGAACAAAAATAAATTAGAAATAGAATTAATGTTTAGACTAAGACTTTTTCTTGTCTGTATTTTTAACAACATAAAAGATAATGTAATAATAGTTTTATTATTGTTTATTTTTGCATTTCTTTTAACAATTGTAAATGCTAATATTTCTCAAATGATTGCAGGTGTCGTATGGAGTATATTTGCCTCATTGATTCTTATTGAACCAATGTCATTTTATAACAATGAGAAGAGATACTTTAAAATTACGTATATGAGTCTAATGCTATTAAATCATTGTACAGGAGCATTGTTAGGTTTTGCTAAAAACACACTAATGTTGAAAGATATTGATATAGACGATTTGTATTTTGGCGTTTGTCAAGGATTGCCAGAAGGACGAAATGCTGAAGATTTCAAACTCGATGCCCATAAAAAATATATTTTATTGCATAAAGTATGGCAAAAATTATTTTCAACCGAATATGAAAATAAGAAATTAGAAAAGCATCATATTGAATCATACAAAAAATTGCAGGCTGAACTAAAATGGCGAATGGAGGGCTTGGTAGACGATTTAGAATTCCACTCTTCAAAAAGGCTTTTAATATCAAATCTATTTACCTCTAAAATACAAAAAAAGTTTTTTATGCCTGATGATATAAATGGTTATAAACAACTAGGACAGCAGTATGGGATTTTAATGGGTGTTTTCGGAAGAATTATTGAGTCAAATTTTTTAGAAAAATTGTTTGATTCATATATGTATTTTTCTTGTAATAAACTAAAATAAGTAATTAAGTTCAGAATAATATTATTGTTTATCTAAATATCTTAGGACTAAATACTTTTTGAATAAAGATTTCGGGGATTTCTTTCTTTGCCAATTTCGATAATGCGTTAAAAAATCGTCCGTACAAATAAGAACATTCTTCTGCCGAATAATTCTCGTCATCAAATATAATTTTTACTCCTACATCTTTTCTTATTTTACCCATATTCATTTTTATAATGAAAATTAAGTAAAAGTAAAATTTTAAGATGCCATTTTTAGAAGTTTAAATTTCTCCAAAAGCAAAACGGATTCTGAATCTTTTAATTCTAAAATTAACTCTTTAATACAAGATAAAAAGTTCGAGTTTTGTCCGTTTTGCCCCACCATAAAAAGTCAGATGACATTTGTTATCTGGCTTTTTATTTTATTTTTCATCTATATCTTCTGGTTCTTCTTTCGGTGTGGTGAGGGTTAGAAGGATGAAAAAGACCAAGAAATAGTATTGCAAGTGTATCGGCATTAGCACTTTGAAGGCGTCAGAAGAGAGTAAAAGCACCAGTACGTATATGGCTACAAGGTATAAAAATGGAGAAATAAATGATTTTAGCTTGTTGCTGTACCTTTCAATCGTTATTTGAATATCCTTGAGCCCCATTCCAATAAATATTATTGCTACAATCATCGCCAAATGGATGAATAACCTGTACAGAGAGGTAAAGTACCCGCCGATTGGTATGTAGACCTCATTGAGGAACATAAAAAAGTACCCGATAGAAAATTTTGAAATAGGACTGAGCTCTTTTGCCTGTCTGACGTTCGCAAATATTATGGCGATGAGAAAATACGAGGCGGCCCAAATCATCTCTGTGCCATTTAGCAAAAATATTTTATCCGTAATTTCCCTTGTCAGAAGACTTTCGCCAAGATAAGAGGCATAACCGAAAAAGATTAAGTTTAAGGTGAGGATATTGAAAAAGTAGAAATTTTTATTTTGAGTATAAGGATTCTTCAAATAAAATATCGAAATAAACCCAGGTGCAGCGTATGCGAGGTTGGCCAGCGTAGAGTATACCAACTGAAAAGTTCCTTCTTCGGAGTGGCTTAGGTGCATTATTTCGAATAGTCCTGCCGTTAAAAAACTGCAGGCAAAAAGTGCCATTCTTTTATCCGACGTTTTTATGTATTCAGTTGTTGCGTAAGTAAAGAATATTAAATTTTCGGCAAAAATCACCCAGCCTAGAGATACGTTCCATATAGGGGTGAAAACAAAGTGTGCGAAAATCTCTTTTGCCTGTATGTAGCCAAAATAAGAGAGGATAATTATTGTTATAAACCAAAATAAAGGTGTTGCTTTTGTGAGTTTCTTTGCAATATTCATTTTTTTATTAAGGTTTAAAAAAACGTTCGTATCATCAGGAAACGGGCTATTTTATTCAGCTAATTGTTTAATCTGAAAAAAGAAGAATAATAAAAAAGGATAAGAAATAGAACTGTAAATAGGTGGGAACCAATATCGCAAAGGCATCAGAAGAAAGTAAAAGCACTAATATATATATTACAAATAAGAATAAATACGGCGAGATGTACGATTTGAGCTTTAGGGTGAATTTTTCATTAGTTATGGGTAATTTAGAGAATCCCAGTAGGACGAAGATTATGGCAAGAACCATCTCTATATGAATAAATAACCTGTAAG
>JAEZLC010000065.1 GCA_023435965.1 Cyanobacteria bacterium OH_CDB_58
GGCTGTTCGCCCATTAAAGCGGCACGCGAGCTGGGTTCAGAACGTCGTGAGACAGTTCGGTCCATATCCGGTATACGCGCAAGAGAATTGAACGGAGTCTTCCTTAGTACGAGAGGACCGGGAAGAGCGAACCTCCAGTGTATGGGTTATTCTGCCAAGAGTAAACGCCCAGTAGCTGTGTTCGAAGCGGATAAGTGCTGAAAGCATATAAGTACGAAGCCCACCGTAAGATGAGTTCTCTCACTGGGTAACCAGGTAAGTCCCCACGAAGATCACGTGGTCGATAGGTCAGAGGTGTAAGTATGGCAACATATTCAGCCAAATGATACTAATAGGACGAGGGCTTTTCCTATCATCAATACATTAGATGATTATTAAATTTATAATTTTTATGCAGCTCTCAGCGTATGAGCATCAGGCTCGCTGAACGATAGCTTTTAATAAAAAGTCGTTCAACAAATGCTTTTCTGGTGACAAGGCGACAGGACACCACTCGTTCCCATCCCGAACACGATCGTAAAGACTGTTTGCGGCAACAATACTTGGAGGGAGACCTCCTGGGAAGATAGCTCGTTGCCAGATTCTAATTTTAAAAGAGGTTCTTATTTATAAGAGCCTCTTTTTATTGTGTTATTTCCGCTTTTAGTATAAAATTATACTTATTCACTTATATTGGCGAGGGTTATGAAGGCAAAGATACTAAAAATTTTATTTGTTGTATTGGTCTTTTCTTTTATATTTTTTGCGTTGTTAAAAAATGATGATTTTGAAAAACTTGAGATTTTGTCTCAGGATTATAAACAGTCTCTTGCTTTAAAATTTTGGCAGCAAAGGACAAAACAATCTTCAATTAGAAATAACATTGTAATATTGGCTGTAGATGACTTGACCGCTTTTGACCTCGCGAATCATTACCCGGCAGGAACTGTAAAGTGGCCTTTAAGCAGAAAAAACTGGGCTAATGTTATAGATTTTGTTGAGCAGGGTCGTCCTAAAGTTCTGACCTTGTGTTTTGCTTTTTATAACTACGAGGATATTACTTTTAGTCCCACATCTGCTGATTCTATTTTTGCTTCGGCATTAAAAAAATACAATAATATAGTATTGGGAACTGCTTTAAGTACCTCAATACCTGTGAACCAAAACGCTCTTATGCAAACTGATTTACAACAGATAAAGCCTATGTCTAAATCTTTAAATTTAGACATATCGAAAGATTTAGATGTCGTATTGCCAACATATTATTCTTTCCTGCCAGTCCCTAATATATTTGTAAATAATTCTCAAATTGGATACGTTAATTTAACAAAAGATAATGATGGAGTAGTTAGGCGTTCTACTCCAATATCGAAACTGGTTGTTAGTAACCAATCTTATAATATGCCTTCTTTGGCATTTGCAACTTTCGTTAAGTATGCAAATGCAGAGGATAATTTCGTTATTAAAGATATGCTTTTAAAGGCTGAAAAATATACTATACCTCTCGATCATTCAGGATCAAATACAATTAACTGGAATGGTTTATCCAGGACCTATCAGATGATACCTTTTAGTAAGATTGTCATTGCTGCTGAGTCAGGAGCGAATAATTTTGAATATGATAAAAAAACTTATCCTGTTAAATACTTCAAGGATAAAATTGTGATCATTGCTCCTACTCAATCAAACATGGACACATTTAAAACACCTGTTGATAAAGAGCTTTCCATAGCTGAGATAAATGCGAATATTATTGAAAATTATATAAATGATTCTAACTCTGAGAATTTGTCAAAGCGTAAGTTCTTAAGACAAGTGCCTTATTATATATCAATCTTACTTGGATTGTCTTTTGCTTTGTTTATAGTTTTTAATGCTCTTTTATTTAGGCTTTCTTGGCTTTCTTTTTTGAGTTTAATTTTTATTTTTTCCCTCTATTGTGCTTTTAATGTGATTTCATACGTTCATCCCAAGATTAGACTTGATTTCTTGAGTGTTTATCCTCTTTATTTTATGGTTGTATCTTCTATTTTATCTTATATATATGTTTTGTATGACGAAAAATCAAGGAAAAAAAGTATTAAAACCGTATTTGAAAAAAGAGTGTCTTCAGAAGTGATAAAAAGGTTGTGTAATGACGGTTTTAACCTTGACTCTATTCCAACCACAAGTACTGTGGCCATTTTGTGTTGTAATTTTTCTAATTTTTCAAATCTTTTAAAGAAAGTCGATGACAAAGAGGCGGTAAATTACTTAAACAAGGTATTAAAAGTTTTTACTCAAAATATTTATAAGTATAATGGGACTATTGACCGTATATCTGGGGATAAAATCTTCGCGTATTGGGGATTCCCACTAGAAGTGATAAATCCATCTTTAAGTGCTGTTAAGGCAGCTGTTGAAATTATAAAGGAAACTGATAAACTTAATTCGGAATTAGAAATTGATGAGTTTAAGTTTGAATTTAGGTTTGCGATTAATACGGGAGAAACCCTAATAGCTAGAATCGGAAATGAGGACTGGAAAGATATATCGATATTGGGAGATACTGTTAATTTCGTTTCTAAAATTGATGAGATTTCTACTCAGTTTAACAAAAAATTACTAATTTCAGAGCACACATATAAAGATGTTACTGACTTTATTCAAGCTGACTATGCAGGGACTCTAAAATTAAAAGGAAAAGATATTCAACTCGGGCTTTATGTTCCCAGGTTAGGTAAAGACGATGATAAATCTTGACAGTTTAACCATAAAAGCCTTTTTAAAGGAAAACTATGAATTTTTAATTGGTGCAAAAATCCAAAAAATCCAACAACCCAACAGAAGAGAAATAATTTTTCATTTAAGAAACCACTCAGAATCGAGAAAATTTTATATCAATATAAATCCATCCTTTTACCATTTTTGTTTCATGTCTAAAGAGAACGAACATAAGAGAAGCATAAAGATTCCGAAAGCAGCGGCAATGTTTTGCATGTTGTTGAGAAAATATATTGATGGTTCAAGAATTGTGGATGTTCAACAACCTAATTATGAAAGAATAATTGAGTTTTATTTTGATTTTTATGATGCACTTAACGAAAAATCCAAGCTTTGCCTTTCCATAGAGTTGATGGGTAAGCACAGTAACGTTGTTCTGTATAATTACGATACAAATGTAATTATAGGTTGTGCCCATAATGTAGGAGCTGAAAAAAGTAAGGACAGAGAGTTGGCCGGTTTGCTGCCATATATATATCCTCCTAAAAAGAAAAAGAAGGATATTTTAAAAACTTCTTTTGAACAATTTTATCTTTCACTAAAAGATTTGGAAGGTTCAATAGATGAAAAAATTTCAAATATGTATTATTATTTTTCGCGTCCGCTTGCAAGTCAAATAGTGAATTCAGTCGATAAGTTTGATATAGAATCATCTGATTGCGTTTATCTTTTATATGAACGGTTAAAGTGTGTTCAAGAATTACAATGCGTTTCTCCATCGATTGATAAACATCTTGTGGAATTCAGCATAGTAGATGGAGAAGAAAATTTAAAATGTGATTCAGTTAACTCGATGATTGATGAATATTTTTCATATCACCAATCTCAAAAAATTATCAAAAATACAAAAAATAAATTAAATACAATTATTTCAGCCCAAATAAAAAAACTAACCCAAACAAAAGAAAAACAAGAAGCTCTGCTAAAGCAGCTAGATAAGGCTAATTTATACAAGAAAAAGGGAGATATTCTGATGTCAAATTTGTATTTGATAGATCAGAATGCCACAAAAGTAGAGTTAGACGATTACGAAAGCAATCAGAAAATACAAATAGAGCTTGATAATACTAAAACGCCGGTTGATAATGCGAACAGATATTATAAACTCTACAAAAAAACCAAATCCGCATATGAATACTCAAAGTCTATGATAGAAGAAACAAATACCCAGCTGAAATATTTAGAAGAGCAAAAATTTTACGTTGAAATAGCATCAACAATTCAAGAGCTTGAGGACATCCAATTGGAATTTTTATCACATAATAATTCTTCAAAACAACAAAAAGATCAAAAGGAATATGTTCTTGATGAATATAAGATTGGTGAGTATCGAATTATTGTTGGGAAAAATAGCAAGCAAAATGATTATTTGCTATCTAAGCTTTCTTCAGCTGAAGATATCTGGTTTCATCCCCTTAATATGGCAGGAGCACACGTTATATTGAAGAAAAACTCTCCCAAGGATAAAATATCAGATGATATATTATTTGAGGCCGCTAAAATAACAAAAGAATATTCAAGCGGGAAAAATGCATCTAAAGTTCCGATTATTTATACCCTGAGAAAATATGTGAAAAAAGCGACGGCAAAAGGACATGCTTTTGTTACTTATAAAAACGAGACTGAAATTCTTGTAGATTAGTGTTTGTCGCAAAGTGTTTCCGAGTGTTCTATTGATTGTTGTTTAGAGCAAAAAAAAAGGGACTTTTGGAAAGTCCCTAGAATCTTTTCGATTCCTCGTGTGTGTGTGAAAGGTTGGTAAGTGTAGTGTAGTATGGTTATGTTGTAAAATTATTTTTTTATTAGTTTATTTGTTTGTGTCTTATGTATATATAAAGTATATACTATAATAAAAATTGCCATAATATTGTGTGAGTAATAACACAAAAAATGAAAACCCTTGATGGATAAGTGTTTTTAGGGCAAAAAACATCTTCACATATCTTAATAAAGCCAGCAAGGCTACGCATAAAGGATGAGAATTGGTAAAAATATCCATTTAAAGCAGGTAGGATTAAGATATGTATCATGATTTAATTCTTTGGAACAATATAACAGAGAGGCGTGAAAACAATCACAAATTGATATTTAGACATTTTTTGAGACAATCCTTAAAAGCTAGTAATAAATAATCTTTAAAAATTGTAAAAAAGACACTTGCAAAAATATTTTTTTAGATTTATACTTTAATTAGTGAAATAAATCACGATAGAAAAAGGAGAAATATTAATGACAGCAAAAAACAAAAAAGAGATTGAAAAACTTGAAAAAGCTCTCAATCAATCTGCAGAAGTAAATACTGCTGAAGCATTAGAACAGCTTATCGCACGAGTAAAAAAAGCTCAAAAAATCTATGCTACTTTCTCTCAAGAGCAAGTTGATAAAATTTTCAGAGCGGCTGCATTGGCTGCAAATAATGCAAGAATCCCGCTTGCAAAAATGGCGGTTGAAGAAACAGGCATGGGAATCGTGGAAGATAAAGTAATCAAAAACCACTTTGCTTCTGAATATATTTATAATAAACATAAAGACGCTAAAACTTGTGGCGTAGTTAGTGAAGATAAAACCAACGGAATTAAAGTTGTAGCAGAACCATTGGGCGTGGTTGCCGGTGTTGTTCCTACTACAAACCCAACTTCAACAGCTATTTTTAAATCATTGATAGCTTTGAAAACAAGAAATGCTATAATCTTTTCACCACACCCAAGAGCTAAAAATGCTACAATAGCAGCTGCAAAAATTGTTTTAGATGCAGCGGTTAAAGCAGGTGCTCCTGCTGATATCATCGGTTGGATTGATTCTCCTACGGTTGAACTTTCAAACTTATTGATGAAACACCCTAGCGTAGATACTATATTAGCAACAGGTGGTCCTGGCATGGTTAAAGCTGCTTATTCAAGCGGAAAACCAGCATTAGGCGTAGGTGCCGGCAACACTCCTGCAATCATTGATGAAACAGCAGATGTAAGAATGGCAGTTTCTTCAATATTGTTGTCAAAAACATTTGATAACGGAGTTATATGTGCTTCCGAGCAATCTATCATCGTTGTAAAAGATGTTTATGAGAAGGTAAAAGCTGAACTTGAATATAGAGGTGCTTACCTTTTAAATAAAAAAGAAAAAGAAAAAGTTGCAAAAACAATAATCATCGATGGAAGATTAAATGCAAATATCGTTGGACAACCTGCTTATAAAATAGCCGAAATGGCAGGAATAGAAGTTCCTGAAACGGCAAAAGTTTTAGTTGGCGAAGCAAAAGATATTTCTTTGGAAGAAGAATTTGCTCACGAAAAATTATCTCCAGTCATAGCGTTATATGAAGCAAAAGACTACGAAGATGCAGTAGACAAAGCTTACAAACTAGTTGAGCTAGGCGGTGCCGGTCATACTTCTATCCTTTATACAGACGAAAGAAGACAAGATCGTATAGATGCATTTGCAAATAAATTACATACTGGTAGAATTTTGATTAACAGCCCTGCATCACATGGTGCGATTGGTGATTTATTCAACTTTAGATTAGAGCCATCATTGACTTTAGGATGCGGATCTTGGGGCGGTAACGCTGTAAGTGAAAACGTCGGAGTAAAACACTTATTAAATTACAAGACTGTAGCCGAAAGGAGAGAAAATATGTTGTGGTTCAGAGTTCCACCAAAAGTATACTTTAAACGTGGTGCTACAGATTTGGCTTTACGTGAATTAAAAGGTAAAAAACGTGCATTTATCGTAACTGACAGATACTTGTTCAATTCTGGCACAGTTTATAACGTAACAAATGTATTGGAAGAAATCGGTGTTGATTATCAAATATTCTTCGATGTTAAGCCGGATCCAACATTGACTACAATCAACGACGCATTAATGATGGTAAAAACATACGAGCCTGACGTAATCATCGCATTAGGTGGCGGTTCTCCAATCGATGCTGCTAAAATAATCTGGTTAATGTATGAACAGCCAACAATCAACTTTGAAGATATTGCTATGAGATTCTTGGATATCAGAAAAAGAATCTGTGATCTTCCTGAATTGGGTAAAAAGGCAGAAATGGTTGCCATCCCTACAACTTCAGGTACTGGCTCAGAGGTAACTCCGTTTGCGGTAATCACTGATGATGAAACACACATCAAGTATCCTATCGCTGACTATGCCCTAACTCCAAATATGGCAATCATCGATCCAAACTTTGTAGACTCAATGCCTGCAGGCTTGTGTGCTGCATCTGGTATTGATGCTTTAACTCACGCTGTTGAGGCTTATGTTTCAGCATTGGCTACAAACTTCACAAATTCTCCAGCTTTAGAAGCGACTAAGTTAATCTTCAGATACTTACCTCGTTCTTATAAAGAAGGTAAAAATGATCCTATCGCAAGAGAAAAAATGCATTATGCATCTACTCTCGCAGGTATGGCTTTTGCTAACTCATTCCTTGGAATTTGCCACTCTATGGCTCACAAGTTAGGGGCAGCATTTAACCTTCCTCACGGTATTGCGAACGCTTTATTGATTAATCAGGTAATCAAGTACAATGCTACTGATTGTCCGAGAAAACAATGTGCATTCCCTCAATACAAATTCCCTAACGCCAAAGCTAAATACGGTCAGATTGCTGACGAGTTGCAATTAGGCGGTAAAAACGATGATGAAAAAGTAGAATTATTGATTCAAGCTATTACCAACTTGAAAAAAGAACTTAATATTCCGCTTTCAATCAAAGATGCCGGCGTTAGCGAAAAAGATTTCTTCGAGAAATTGGATGAAATAGTTGACTTAGCATTTGACGATCAATGTACAGGTGCGAACCCATCTTATCCTCTAATGGCTGAGTTGAAAGAAATCTATGTAAAAGCTTTTAAAGGCGAAATCTAGACACAATGTGTCAGTGGGGCTATTCCTATAGCCCCATTTATTTTTTTTGTAAAATAGTGATAAAATTCACATTTTGTTGTAAAATAGAACTAAATTAGTGAGAGAATGATGCAGAAGAGAATTTCAGAAAAAGTAATAAACAGATTAACCTTATATCATTGCATTTTGGTTGATTATCTTGACAAGGGAATAGAGATTATTTCCAGTCCTCAGATTGCCTCATTGCTCCATATAGATGACTCTCAAGTTAGAAAAGATATCAGTTATCTCAATAATGTCGGTAAATGTAGAGTCGGATATATAGTAAAAGACTTAAAAGAATCGATTGAAAAAACCTTGGGATTTAAAAATCCAAAAGATGCATTTATAATTGGTGCAGGTAATTTAGGACTTGCTCTTGCGAAGTATGATAATTTTTCAAATTATGGGCTGAAAGTTTTGGCATTATTTGATAATGACCCTTTAAAAGTTGATTTGAATGTTAACTCTAAGCAAATTTTCCATATTTCAAAGTTGCCGAATTTAACAACTCGTCTGAATGTTGAAATTGCTATTCTGACTGTTCCGAGAGAGTATGCCCAAAAAACAGCTGAGTTTTTGGTAGACTCTAATATTAAGTATATTTGGAATTTTACCCCCACTGTTCTTAATTTGCCCCCTGAAATTCAGGTTTGGAACGAAAATTTGATGGGTAATTTTTTGCAATTTACTTATAATATTTAAGGTTTAAAGGTTTTGATGATTTCTATACAGAAATCTGCTATTTCTTTTTCGTATAAATGTCCCGCAACGCTTGTATAATATTGCTTTGACCACCATAGATTCTGGTATTTTTTATCAGGGTATGGAGTTTTTAATATGTGCAGGGGCAACTCATTTTGTTTCGTTATAGAAAATGGGTCAATGACGGCAAATTTGAACGGCAAATCTCCTCTTTTTTCTTTTAAAATTGTATAAAGGTTGAGCGTGTCATCACAGTCTCCTAAAAGTTGAACAAATAAAATTGGAGTTTGAGACTTTATACAGTTCCTAAAGTTGTCTATTCGTTTGGTGTAAATATCAATTAGTTTATTTTTATCATTTTTAGTGAGATTTTTTTCATGGACAAATTCGATGCAGTCAGGAGCTTTTATCCAATGCTGTTTTCGATCAAACCATGATTTGGGTTTTTTATATTCAATATCCTCAAAAAAGGTAGCAAAATCTTCTTTTATTTGTTTTGTAATCTCAAATGTTTCGAACGTTGCCAGGTCAAAAGGCATGGAAAGTTCGCCTTCACTTTTCTCGGGTTTAACTCCCCATCTTGTCAAAACTGTTCGAGGGAGGCAGTTATGCCCTAGTGAAACCACTTTGTATTTTATATCTTTAATTTCTTTTAATTTGTCATATTTCATTCAATCATAATAAAGAATTTATCGAAAAATATCAATTAAAGCTTTGAGTAATCTCTCTTTTGTCGTATAATTTTTTTAAGCGAGAAAAGGTGGGCAAATGAGAGGTTTAATTAACCGATTAATATTTTTGACATTAGGTTCAGCAGTCGCCGCGTTCAGTTTGGAAGGATTTTTAGTTCCCAACAGGATAATTGACGGCGGTATTGTCGGGGTGTCTATTATGTGTAATACCTTGACAAATCAGCCTTTGGGACTGTTTATATTGTTCTTAAATTTGCCGTTTGTTTTCATAGCAATCAAAAAATTCGGAAAAGCTTTTGTCTTTTCGACATTATACGCCGTAGTTATGCTTGCTGTTTTCGTTACGATGTTTTACGGAAATCAGGTAACAAATGATTTGACATTGGCAAGTATATTTGGTGGAGTTATTTTGGGTTTTGGCGTGGGTCTTGTCTTAAGAAACGGCGGTTCTTTGGATGGTACAGAGATCGTTTCTATCAGGCTGGCAAAGAAATTCGGTTTTTCTGTCGGCGAAATAATAATGTTTTTTAACGTGTTTATATTTCTTGCAGCTGGATTCTTATACGGCTGGCGTCAGGCGATGTATTCGATCTTGACCTATTTTATTGCGTACAAGGTTATTGATATTGTTATAGAAGGTTTGAATGAGTCCAAGTCGGTTATGATTGTCACTGATTTTTCTGAGCAGATAGGTCAGGCGATAATCGACAATATGGATGTAAGTGTTACTTATATTGATGCTGAGGGCGGGTATTCCGGTGCCAAAAAACGTATAGTCTATTGCGTAATTTCAAGGCTGGAAGTTATAAAACTGAAAACACTTGCAAAAGATATAGACCCTACTGCTTTTATTGCTATTGAAAATGTGCATGAAGTTGAAGGTGTCAGAATAAAGAAGAAAAAGCTTTAGTAAAGATAACCAGCTGTAATTTCGCTTCAATAGCCAAAAAAATTTTGAAAAAAAGCTGTGTTTGAGATAAATTAAATATATTAATTAGTGAAAAGTGGGAAATCGAAATGATAACTAAAACGTCAATGAAAACAAATGGTTGTGGCGAAATCAATAAAAGTCATATAGGCCAACAAATAACAGTTGCGGGTTGGGTTTCTACAATAAGAGATCTAGGCGGTATTATATTT
>JAEZLC010000109.1 GCA_023435965.1 Cyanobacteria bacterium OH_CDB_58
ACATTTAGGTCTCTCTGTAGGCTTTTCGACAAATGCAGTCAATTTCCAGTCATCATCAACTTCAATAATTCCAAATTCGCTGGCTTGTTCGATAGGGATAGGAATAGCGGATATGGTCAAATCAGCTTTTTTCTTTTTATGAAAATCAAGCATTAACTGAACATTCATTTTGTAAATATGGTCGCCACCAAAAACGCAAACCTTTTCAGGGTCTTCGTCATATATATGTGTCAAATTCTGAAAGACTGCATCCGCAGTACCTTTATACCAGTGTCCGTCTGTTCTCATCTGAGCGGGCACAAGGTCAATGTATTGACCTATAATTGGAGATAACGGCCAACCTCTGGCAATATGCTGATTTAATGAATCTGATTTATACTGAGTCAAGATTTTTAACTTATAAAATCCCGAGTTGATAAAATTATTAATGACAAAATCAATAATTCTATAACGTCCGCCAAAAGGAACGGCAGGCTTCGCTCTGTCTCTTGTCAGAGGATAAAGTCTCTTGCCTTCACCGCCGGCTAGAATCATAACCAAAGTGTTATCTATTGACATATAAAACCCCTTTGTTTGTAAGTTGCAGATTAATCTTCGTCTAAGCTTAAAACCGCCATAAACGCTTCTTGAGGGACATCCACTCTACCTACAGATTTCATACGTTTTTTACCTTTTTTCTGTTTCTCAAGCAATTTTCTCTTACGGGTGATGTCTCCGCCATAACATTTATCTAAAACGTTTTTACGCATAGCTTTAATATTTGTTCTCGCAACTATTCTTCCTCCGATTGCCGCCTGAATCGGAACTTCGAACATTTGACGAGGAATAATCTCTTTAAGTTTATTTGTCAATTTTTGTCCAATATAATATGCACTATCCTTGTGAACAATTACACTAAGGGCATCAACAACTTCTCCTGCAAGTAGAACATCCAGTTTAGCCAACTCAGAACGCTTGTATTCGCTAAATTCATAATCCATACTTGCATATCCTTTAGAGCGTGATTTCAGTTGATCATAAAAATCCGTGATGACTTCACTCAAAGGAATTTCATATTCCAAATTTACCCTGATTTTGTCAAGGTAGGACATGTTCTTAAAAATACCCCTTTTGGTCTGAGAAAGATCCATCAACGCTCCTACATATTCGTTAGGAGTGATAACGTTAACCTTAACATAAGGTTCTTCAATATATTCTCTCAACTGAGCATCGGGCAACTTGGCCGGGTTATCGATTTCCACCATTTCGCCATTTGTTTTATAAACTTTGTATATTACACTTGGAGCAGTTGTTACAAGAGAAAGGTTATACTCTCTCTCAAATCTCTCTTGAGCAATTTCCATATGGAGCATCCCCAAGAATCCGCATCTAAATCCGAAACCTAAAGCAGAAGATGTCTCAGGTTCAAATGTAATACTAGAGTCATTCAGTTTTAATTTTTCCAAAGCATCTTTTAAATCAGCATACTGATCATTATCTACCGGATACATACCTGAAAACACCATAGGAAGGGCCTCTTTGTATCCTTCTAATGGCTCTGTGGCACCGTTTTCTTGGGTAGTTACAGTATCTCCGACGAACCTTGTGAGCTCTTTTATAGAACATGCCATATATCCAACATCGCCTGTTTTAAGCTCCTTTACGGGAACCCTATTTGGGTTAAGGTATCCAAGCTCAACTACATCATACTTTTTACCAGTAGCCATAAATTTGACTTTATCGCCGACCTTAACATTTCCGTCTACAACCTTAAAAAAGCAGATTGTACCCAAATATTGATCGTACGCACTATCAAAAACCATTGCCCTTAGAGGCTTATCCGAAGTATCAACCGGAGGAGGAACAAACTCCACAACCGCTTCCAACACATCCGGAATTCCGATACCTTCTTTAGCACTCACCGGGATTGCCATAGAAGCATCGATACCGAGGATTTCTTCTATTTCATTTTTCACTCTTTCGACGTCAGCTGACGGAAGGTCAATTTTGTTAATAACCGGTATTATTTCAAGATTTTGCTCAACGGCAAGATAAACATTCGCAAGTGTTTGAGCTTCTACGCCTTGCGTGGCATCAACAATAAGGAGTGCTCCTTCACAAGCAGCCAATGAACGTGAAACTTCATAAGAAAAATCGACGTGTCCAGGCGTATCAATAAGGTTCAAGACATAGTTTTTTCCATTTTTAGCCTTATAATTCATTCTGGCAGCATTAAGCTTAATAGTAATTCCACGTTCTCTTTCGATATCCATAGTATCCAAGAGCTGTGCCTGCATATCTCTTGCGGCTATTGTTTCGGTAGCCTCCAACAATCTATCTGCCAGAGTGGACTTGCCGTGGTCAATATGGGCTATAATACAAAAGTTTCTTACGTTTTCAATATACTTCATTTATTTTTATCTTATCAGTCGGTCTACACAAATATATTTCTTTAAAACATTTACAAATCAAACATTTTAAACAATTAACTGTTCTCTTTAATTAGTATATCTAATAAGTTTTTATTTGCCAATAATTGATTTAACCTAAAGATAATACAAATGAGAACAATTATTATAAATTAAAAACTAATGGTTCTTCTTACGCTTTCTTCATGGTAAAGCCCGCCACCACAGATGGTTTCTATGACTTTTAGAAGAAACTCTCTTGAAGAATCCATTTGGTTTATATAAAACTCTCTATTTCCAAGATGCTTAATTTTTATTATAGAACTTTGCGTTTTTTCGGCAGGAACGTACAAAGAAGCGATTTCATGCTCTAAAAGTGCCTGAATTTTATCTTCAGGATTTTCGTTTAAAATATCCTGATAATTGCCTTTTAACGCCATTATCCTTCCCGCGAACAACGGCAATTCATTTTCTCTATATAAAGCTTGAGGCTTGTCATTCTGACTTGTAGTAAAACTTATCGTATGCCACAAAATATTAAGCGTAGCTACCGTTTTAGACGCATCTACCGAATAATAAATGTTCTGAGTAGGAATTCCTCTGGCAGAAAAAGACTGCTTCAGGTATTCGACAGTGGTATTCATATTATCCACCATCTTTACAAATACTTCAGCCATATTAACGTTAGAGTGCTGATACTCCAAAAATTGCTTATACATATGAGTGGAGACCAAGTTCATCCTCTCTTGTATAACAGAAGACTTTCTTACCGAAAGTTCTAAATTGTCTAAGCTGTCAAAACTGTTAGCCAACGATTCACGCTCTTTTTTAAATTGTAACCTTATTTTATTCCAAAATCCCTTTTTATAAAACCATTTTACAATTTTTTTTTACAAAGTTGAATACTTATTACAGATTATTTCTTTCAAACTACAAGAATATTTTGATTTTTTATAAAATTTAATATATCATCATGTTGTAGCTGAAGGAAGTTGAATATGTCTCAATTGGTTAACTGTTCTAGGTGTGGTACTTTATTTATCAAAAAAAATAAAGATATTTGTGATAATTGTATTAAGGAAATCCAGAATCTTCAAGAAAGCATAATTGAATACGTCGATGCATCTCCTCTTGAAAAAGTTCATGTAAAAACTATTGTTGAACACTTTAAAATATCTATGAATGAACTTGAGCAATTTTTAATATCAAGAAAACTGGCTCCCGTTGAAAAAAAACTTGTGTTCACCTGCATAAAATGTAATTCATTATTGCCGATAGAAACGCCGTTTTCTTTCGTATGTAAAAAATGTACGCAAGAAATGAAGCAAGAAGTATTAAAAAGACTTATATAAAGAGTTTATGTTAAAAGTTGTAGTTATAGGTTATGGTCAAATGCTGGCTAATCTGATTCTGGGTTGTATAGAATCAGGACACCAGATTGTCGGAGTATTAAGACATGATCGGATAGTATACGACCCTGTAAGCCTTGCAATAAAAGATATTTTTGCCCCCTCAAAAGACAAATGTTTTATATCAGGATGCAACCTTAATGAAATAAAGGCAACCAGTGTCAACAGCGAAGGGTTCAAAAAAGAAATAATAAAACTCAATCCTGACATTATTCTAATTGGGTCTTGGAGCGAAAAATTAAAAAAGCACATTATTGACCTTCCAAAAATTGCTTGCATCAATGCTCATCCATCTCTGCTTCCAAGATATAGAGGGCCAAACCCTTACGCACAAGTGATAATAAATGGAGAGAACAAAACCGGTATAACTTTCCATTTAGTAGACACCAAGTTCGACAACGGCCCTATTTTACACCAGGCAGAAGTCGAAATCCTGCCTGATGATACTGGCGAAACACTAAAATCTCGATGTGCCTGCAAAGCAAAGTCAGAAATAGGAGTTTTGTTAAGCAAAATGGATTCTGAAATTGTAATACCGATGCCTCAAAATGAAACTTTGGCAACATATCAGAAACAACTGGATGCAAAAGACATCATTTTAGATTTTAAAAAAAGTTCAACTGAAATCGACAGGAAAATACGCGGGCTAACTCCCTGGTTAAAATCCTATATCCCATACAAAAACAACTTCTTCAGAGTTGACACATACAAAATAGTTGAAAACACAACTCAAGTAAGAGAAGCCCAAACCATTGTAAAAAAGGGAAGAAAATCTCTTCAAATCCTCTGCGGCGACAATAAAGTTATAGAATTTACTAATTTAAAAATGTTAAGCCCCATACCTTTTAGCACGGAGCTTTACATAGACTTATTTTTAAAAATCAACGATAAAGCAAAATAGATTAGCCTGTTGTGGATGTACCCATTTGGCTGTACTGTGCCTTAATTTTCGCAATTGTCTGATCCATAGCTTCAAATTGTGCCGTTAATGTCTTTTTATAAGCGGTTAATGCGTCGTTTTTACGAGTAATTTGATCATTCAAAGACTTAACCTGACTTTTTATACTTTCAGATCTTGCTGCGAAATAACCGTTTTTGGAATCTAAAGTTCCTTCTACGATAGTTCTCATATTGCCAACAATACCTGTTGTTGATTTAGAAGTGCTACCTACAAGTAGTTCTTTAACAGCATCAGGATCACTATTTAGAGCTTCTAAGAATTTTTTCTCATCTATCTGCAGCTTATTCGTGTTATCACTCACGCCTGTTGAGCCTATTTTGCCTGTAGTGATGCCGATATCAGCGAGTGTCTTGTAGCTAGTACCTGTATCCACCCTGTCTGAAACCGCAAATCTTAATTTGTTTCTTATAGAAGTCAATGATGTTTCATATCTTAAACCGCTATCTGTCTTCGCAATATTATCTGTTTTTGCAATAACATTGTTAAATTCAGTAATAAAATCTTTAACAGCAGTAAGAGCCGTGCTTGTATCCTGTTCAACTTTGACCTTAACACTTTTGTCGGTTTCGGTGACATTATTCAAATTAAAGACAAGCCCGGGAATCCCTGTTGTTTCGCTTGTGACGGTATTGCTGAATGATTCTATTTCTTTTGTACCATCAAGAATTATTTTCGCATTTTTGCCAAGGGTTTGCGTTCCATTAACAATCTTATCGCCACTTGTTAAGCCCACGGATTCCAAGAAATTGCTTGTACCGTTTTCCATACTTATATTAAAGGCTCCGGTATATTTGGATGTTAATGAAAGCTCTCCTGTACTTGAATCAAAAGAAGCAGTGACACCGGCATCCGCAGTTGAATTAATCTTGCTAATTAACGAATTTAAAGTTGTATTTTCATCAATTGTAAAAGTTGCTTTTCCGATTTTGAATGTACCCGCTTGCACCTGAGGAGTAAAACCTGAAGTTGCACTTGTAATTTTCGCATTCAAATTTACATCAATTATCGAACGTGAACTTGAATAAACATTTAATGCAGGGTCCTTTTTCAAAGCCAAAACAGAAGCCAAATTACTTGAATCTTGAGCAGATCCTAAGCTTATAGACTTACTTCCGGCGTCGATGTTAAACTTCCCATCTGCTATAGAAACATTAATCAAGCCGTCAGGATTGTCATCTGACTTTGTTGCGTTAACCATTTTGTCTTTTATTTGGCTAAGAGTATCTGTTTTTGCAACATCAATATCAAACTTTTGATTATCTACATAAAAGGTGAAAGAGCCTTCTTTTGCAGAACCGTTTGCCAAAGAAGAAAAAACAGTGGAATCACTAATTTGATTTCCTACAGTTTTAGATCCTTTCGCCGAAGTTGAAGTAGCAAGGTTTTTCACCTGAACATCTAACGTTTGGACCGCAGAAGCAGCTGTACTTGTTACTTTTAAAATTGTTTCATCTGAAGATGTTACTTTATTTTGAGCAAATACGTTAGCACTGCTGCTCAAATTAGAATCAGTAAGCTTCAGCATCTTTGTAAGCATCGTATCGTAGACGCTTTTTAAATTTGTTAAGTTTGAAGAAGTAGTGTTAAGGTTAGTAACCTTCGTCTGGAGATTTGTTATTGGCACTTTTTTTGCGTTGATTATTGCATCAACCCAACTTGCTGTATCCAGCCCTGATCCTAAACCGCTAAATGATATTGTCATCGACTTGCTCCTTCAATCTAGCTATAAACAACCGGCATCCTTGCCTTTTGAAGAAAAAAGCATCTTCTAATTGTTTATTTGGTGTTAATAACGTTATTATATAGTAAAATCTATAATTTTCCTATCATTACCTATAATATGCCCTAATTTTATTTTTTTTATCCTATATTCGGATTAAAAATTTATGTTTCTCAATATTTTTTCACACTTTTGCTTTTAGTGATATAATTCCATTGTTAGTGTAACAAAGGTTTTTGAATGTTAGATTTATCCGCAATATATGAAGTAGTTATATTCTCGATAGGAGATACCAAAGCCGGCACAAAAATGGGAAAGCTTCAGCTAAAAAATACCTCAGATTCTACGGTCATGAACTGTATTTTATGGGAAGAAGCTCTTTCCAGAATCGATTGTAAAGTTTTCAGGACAGGAAACTTGGTAAAAGTTTTAAGTGCTACATTCAACGAAAAATACAATAACTGCCTTGTTGCAAACCTAGAATTGATAAAAGAAGCTGAACTCGGCTTGAACGAAGAGAAAAGAAATGAAATATTCTCTGAAGTATTAAAATATACAAATGAAATGAAAAATCCTGAATTAAAAGAATTTGTTTCAGGATTACTGTTTGAACACGAAGAAAAATTCAAAATCGCCCCCGCCGCAAAACTTATGCACCACAACTACATTGGAGGACTTTTGCAACATACTTTTGAGTGTTTACAGATAGCTGATAAAGTAACAGAAATGTTCGGGGCAAAAATCGAAAAAGACACAGTTAATGCAGCGTGTATTTTGCATGATTTCGGCAAAATTTTTGAATACAAAATTGATACTGAAACTGGATTAATCGACTACGACGATAATTTCAGAAAAGATTGGATATCACACTCTCAGTGGGGATTTTCAATATGCATGCACAACGGGTTTAAAGATATTGCAAGAATGATTGCAGCACACCACGGAAGAATCGAATGGGGGTCAATTATAGATTTAAACGAACGCGATTTAGACCCTAACGTATATTTGGTTCACCACATTGATGACCTGTCTGCTAAATACGGCAAAACCTCAGTTTGCGAATTGAGCTAAGCCAAAGGAGGAAAAAATGAAAAAGATTAAATCAACACTGTTATTTGCACTTAGCTTATTGATTATAAACAGCTTTTCGCTGTCGTCTGATGCAATGAACAAAACTATAAATGCTGACATCGGAACGAGAAGAGTTCCGCAAGGAACTATGCTCAAACTAAAACTTATTGACCCTTTGGGAACTTCAGGAACAAGCCTTGGGGATCAATTTGACTTAATGACGATTGAAGATATAAAAGTCGATAAATCAGTAGTAATCCCTACAGGAAGCGTAATAAGAGGTTCTATCGAAAGAATTTCACCAAAAAAAATGTTATCAAAAGGTGCTGTTATGTACCTCGACTTTGATCATATTGTTAGCTCAACAGGAAGACAAGTTCCATTAAACGTTGGGATAGCTCAGTGCCAAAGTCTTACATACGACGGCGGCTTGGGAAGCAAAACAAATTATGGGACTGCAACAATTCAAAATATGAAAAATACTGCAAAAATCGTTAAAGTTTCTACCCAATGGGGATGGGAAACCGGGAACAGCGTTTTAGAAGGGTATCCGAAATACGTTCTTGCACCAATGAGTGCTATGCTTTCTGCTCCTGTAGCAGGCATGTATTTCATTGGAGATTCTGTTGTGGATATTTTTAAAAAAGGTGACGATGTGCAGTTAAATCAAGGCGACACTATACAACTTATGTTACTAAAACCCTTAGATATGCCCCTTTACTAAATGAATGTCTTTAAAAAACTAATACCTGCTATACTAAATATCCTTGCAATAATTGGGCTCACCAGAAGTTTTTTCAGCTTAAGGCTCGAGAGAAAAATTGCAAGATTTTTAGTCAATAATGATTTAAAAATCTCTGTAGCAGAATCTTGTACAGGAGGACTGATAAGTTCAAGACTCACGGATGTTTCAGGCAGCTCCGATTTTATCGAAGAAAACTTTATAACATACTCAAACAAATCAAAAGAAAAATATCTTGATGTTTCGCAGATTTCAATAATTGAAAACGGTGTAGTGAGCGAAGAAGTAGCATCAGAAATGTCGAAAGGATTATTAAAAAAGACAAAATGCGACATAGGACTGGCAACAACGGGAATAGCAGGACCAACAGGAGGCAGTGCAAATAAGCCTGTAGGACGTATATTTATAAGCGTTTCCTCAAAAGACAAAACAGAAACCATAAGCTACAGCGCAAATTCGTTTTTGGCTAGGCGGATAATTAAATATATTTTCTCTCAAGTTGCATTGAAATTCTTATACAAA
>JAEZLC010000160.1 GCA_023435965.1 Cyanobacteria bacterium OH_CDB_58
GGATAGCAAGGATAGACTTTACACCCATTTTCACATATGCATTGCGATAGTAGTCGGGAACATCTGCTTCAAAAATATTATCTATGACGATTGATTTACCTTCTGCAACAACCAATTGTCCATTGTATTCTCCGGCCCTTCTATCATAGTCAGAGTCCGTTAAACCTAAAATTCCTTCTTTTGCTTTATACTCTCTTCTCACTCTCCATTGTCTGTAATCATTTTTGTCAGAGAACTCCACAATAGTCGCTCTTTGAACATTAAAGATTTTAGCAACTTCATCACAGATCGCTGTTAATACTTTATCTATATCAATTTCTTTTCTAATCGTTTCTATAACGCTTCTTATCAACTGCTCTCTTTGTGCTGTCTGCTTTTCTTTTTTATACAGACTGGATTGATAAATAGCAATCCCTGATTGATCTGCAAGAGTTTTTAACATTTTTACATCAGCATCAATAATCTGACATTTTTTATCAAAAGTAACGATTAAATTGCCGTAAAACAAATCACCATGATACACATTAATAGCCATAGAGCACATAAATCCCATATCTCGATAAAAAGTTTCAATAGGAGAGTCTTTAAGATTATTTTCCTCAAGATACTTATCCAGATCACTAAAAATGATATCTTTACCGCTCAAATGCAGCTCTCTGATGGATTCTATAAAGCCAGGATGTGCCGCAAAATCATAATCTACAAAGGTTTTTACCTTATCAGATGAGCGATATTCGTTACCCTCAGTAATCACATAATTTTCTTTAACAAAATCATAATCTGCAAAAGCAACCCTATCCGCTTTTAAGAAAACACCGATTTGTCTCACCATTTCTTGTCTAACAAGTTCAGGGTCAAGCGAGCTTCTAATAAGCTCAATAATTTCTCTAAGCAATGACTCTCTTTCTGCCTGTTTTTTTGTTTCATCAAATAAACCGGCTTGATAAAGAGCTATACCTGCCTGAGTAGCAACAATCTTAACAAAATTCAGATCACTGGTTCCTAAGTCCCTGTAATCTTTTGTGTAAACTAAAACAATTTCACCAAACAATCTGTTTGCGTAGAATATCGGTACAGCATATCCTGATTTTATATTGTATTCTCTTAAAAATTGCTCTTCTAATGTTCCTTGTAAATTATTAAAGGAAATATAATTCTCGACCTCTGCAAAGTTAATTTCTGTATTATTTCTAAACGCATTGAGAAACAAACTAACCTTAGTGTCTGTCGTATCCAAGTTAACAAAGGTTTTATCTGCTTTTGACGGTCTGTATTCTGAATGCTCATCAACATAGAACTTGTCATTATCCTTATCATAACTGACTATAAAGCAAACATCGGCATTCAATGCTTTTCCAAGCTCCTCGACCATTTTTGTTTTAATAACATTCAAGTCTAAAGAACTTCTCATAGTATCTAATATTTTTCTAAGCAAGCTTTCTCTTTGATTTGCTTTTACAATAAGCTCTTGCCTTCTCAACAGTTCAAGTTCTGACTCTTTCCTCTCTGTGATATCTCGCGAAAGCCCCACTGTCCCTACTACTTTGTTGTTCTCGTCAAAAAGAGGACTCTTGAATGTTTCATGCCATCTGGCACCTTCTGGCCCAACAATTATGTCATCTGACTCTCTTGGCTGCTTTAATTCAATAACCAGATTATCTTCATTAAGGTAATTATCAGCATGGTCTTTCGGGAAAAAATCATAATCAGTTTTGCCTAAAATATTATCAATATTAGAATTACACATTTTTGCATAAGTATTGTTCACAGCTAAAAATCTACCATGCAAATCCTTTAACCATGCCATAAACGGCATGTTATTTAAGATTGCATTTTGCGTTTTCGTGGTAGCTCTCAAATCATTATATAGCTTGGTCTGATAAAGAGCTATTGCGACTTGATTTGCGACGGTATTGAGAAGGCTTATTTCATCTTCTCCTATATAATGCTCGCGAACATAATGAACGGCAAGACATCCATACAGCTCATTTTGGTAAAAAAGAGGAACTGCATAAACAGAAAATACCTCAAAACGCTCTATAGACTCTCTTTCTTTTTCAAAATGGTGATTATTGTCCTCTACAAATATAAACTTATTATTTATAAGTATAGGCTGACCGGCCTTGATTCTTTCTACAAACTCAGGGACATCTTCATTAGGATCCGAATCTCTGTAGCCCAAAGACGTGCTCTCAGAAAGATACTCCTCGTCTATGGGAAGAAACTTATCGTTATTTCTGTCATACTCAGAGATAAAACATCTATCCGCATTTAGAGTACTCCCTATTATATTTACTATTTTTTGTTTCGCTTCCTGAAACTCCAACGAACTTCTTATGGTTTCAACAATTTTTCTGTATAAAAGCTCTCTATCTGCCTGTTTTTTAGTAATGTAGTATAATTTTGCCTGCTGCATTGCAACACCGCATTGACTTGCTATGGTTTTTACAAAACGTGTGTCCTCATTAGAAATTTGCTTTTTATTAACATATGAAACAACCAAATTCCCAAAATACACATCCCCATATGTTATATTAACAGCAAATAGAGACACAAAACCTTGCTCTCTGAAAAAATCAACTAATTGAAAAACGCCGGAACCCTTTTCTGTTTCATACACATTCAGGTCATCAAAGACAACATCTTTTCCCTGTAGATGCAACTCCTTTATGTTCTCTACAAATCCAGGAATAAGAGTGAAATCAACGTCTTTTATACTTTCTATTTTATCTGAAGAGCGATATTCAGCACCGTCAACTATAGTGTATTTTTCACTATCATGGTTGTAATCCGCAAAAAAGACTCTGTCAGCGTTTAATGCTACGCCTACATGATAAACGATTTGGGATTTAACTTTATCAATATCTCGTGTCTCATTGATTATAGAAATTATTTTTCTTAGCAAAGATTCTTTTTGTGCAAGCGTTCTTGCCTTAAGGTGCAATTTTGACTGATACAACGCTATTGCCACCTGGTCAGCGATAGTAGAGAGAAGACTCTTTTCATCTTCTGTTATCTCGTGTTCTCTGCCGACAAAATGCGTGGAAATTATCCCGAGAAATTGATTATAATAAAACAGAGGCACCGCATAAGCAGAAAAAATACCATACTTGTCTATTGTATTTTTTTCCTGCTCAAAGTCCTGATTTTCACCTTCGACAATTATCTCCTTGTTATTTACAAGAACAGGTAGCCCGTTTTTTAGAGCCTGGATAAAATTAGGAATTTCCTTATTTATGTCTCTTCCGTTAGTATGAGAAATTTTATCAGATGAAAGATATTCATCACTAACCTGAGCAAATATATTTTCTTTAGAGTCATATTCTGCTATATAACATCTGTCGGCACCTAAAACTTGACCAACAGTGGTAACAATATGCTCTTTTATCTCATTTGAATCTAATGAGCTTCTAATTTTTTCAACTATTGTCCTGTATAAATTTTCTCTTTCAGCTTGTTTTTTTGTAAGAGAGTACAATTCTGCCTGTTTTATTGCAACATATATCTGACTTGAGATAGTTTCAAGGAATTTAATTTCTTCTTCAGTCCAATGCCTAAAATAATTATATTCAGCTATTCCAACCCAACCCCAAGCATCACTGCCTTTTCTAATCGCTATACCTACTGTAGATTTTTCACCAATGCTTCCATAAGTTTCTTTGAAGTAATCGGGCATATCTGATTCTTCAATATTATCGACTACAATTTTCTGTCCTTCCTTCAACAAAACATCGCCCCAAAACTCGACCGTTCTGGAATCGAAATGCTGATCCGAAAGCCCTTTTACATCTGACGAAGATAAGAA
>JAEZLC010000176.1 GCA_023435965.1 Cyanobacteria bacterium OH_CDB_58
CCATGGGGATGAGCAACGATTATATGATAGCCCTTCAAGAAGGCGCAACGATTATAAGATTAGGTAGAATATTATTTAATTAAATTATAAATTGGGGAGGAAAGAAAATTGGCAGTATCAGACAAAATTAAATCAATCGTAGGTTTTTTAACTTCAGGTTTCGAAAACAGAGATGACATCTTTGACGAAATGATCGATGAAGTTGGTGATTATCCGGTTCAAGACAACTTAGCATTAGAACCAATGTATTCTCATTCACAAATGCCTTCAAGAGGACAAGACCTGAAAGTAGTTAACCACCCTAACTATCGTGGTTATGAAGTAATGGTTTGCGAGCCTCGTTCTTACGATGAATCAGTAGGAATCGTAAAGCATTTAAAAGAAAAGAAAACAATTATCTTAAATCTACACTTGCTTGATAGAGAACAATCTATGAGAATTGTAGATTTTTTATGTGGTGCAACTCATGCATTAAGTGGAAACCAACAAAAAATTGGAGAAACAGTATTTATTTTCACTCCGATGAACGTTGCATTGTCTGCTGAATCTCAAAAAAGCAAATTCATAAGAGATGCTCTTTGGAACCAGCCACAGTAGTCTGAAAGCCAATTTGTTATATTTAAAGCCCGTATTAATTGCGGGCTTTTTTAAATAGTTGAATAAATCTATCAGCAAACAATTCTTCAGAACCTTTCTTCGCCCTGAAAAAAAGTTCAGGCTCGACTCCTTCCAGTTCTGAGAGATAGTATTTACTGCCCGAGTTTATTATATCGACTCTTAAATATAATGTTTCTTTGCAGATCTCTGTGGGGGCATAGTTTTTGTATGCTTCTTTAATGCTAGATATAACATTCTTACCGAATGATATTATGTCTTCTGGAGCTTGAGAGAATGTCAAAGTGCCGCCGTATTCGCCCTGAACAAGAATATTATCTTCAGCTGGCTTTTTTAATACGCTATGGCTGTATTCTCCTTCAAAAAATATCAAAGACCATTCACCGTTTGTTTTGATGTCGCCTAGAAAGTCTTGAATCATAAAACCTACGGTTTGCAATTCTTCTTCGATGCTTGCCTGTTGATGACGGGCAATTTCTGAACTAGAAATGTATCTTAGCCCGATGCCGGCAGCTGAAATGCACGGTTTAATTATAAATGGACCTTTCTTTTTATAAACCTCATCAAGATCGATGGCTTGACCCTTTTCGATAAATTGTGTTGGAACAATATTTATTCCTGCTTGAGAAAAATCTTTCAGGTAATGTTTGTCTAATAACCAGTTAAGGATTTTTAAATCATTGAATATGGGAATTTTTAATCTGTCTAGTTCTTTCAGCCACTGGAAAAAAGCTTCCCTTTTCTGAGAGTTATCCATGTAGTCCCATGGTGATCTGATGATAGACGCATCATAATGCTTAAGTCCATTAACCTCACATCCCCAGATCACAGCGTCAACAACAAATCCATAAACCTTCCTTAAGTGATTGACCAGTAACTGATCATCAGGCGTAAATGGAGGCTCTGTCGAGCGGAGCTCGGGCTCTTCCTTCGTAGGGAAATATGTATCTAGTACTTTAGCGTTTGCTGTTATTAAGCCTATTTTCATAAAACAGTTAATTTTGCGTTCTTATGGCGTTATTGATTCTTTCTTCAATCGACAACTCGTTAGGTTGTTCTTCGGAGAGTTCAATTTTATTTATTATGTTGGATCTCTTTTTTCTGTACAACATGTCAATAAACGCTTCAATCCTTGTTATGAAGCCAGCTTCGCCTGTGTGCTCATCAATAGAAAGATTTAAAAACGGTTTGTTTTTTGTTTTGGAAAATCTTGCAATTTTCTCTATCATCAATGAATCGGGACCACAGCCAAACGCATTTATTGCTATAAGTCCGTCGATTTTATTGTCTTGAATGAAATGAGAAGCCGCTCCTGTTATCTCGTATTCATTTGCCCAGTATAGCTTTGAGTCCAGTGCACTTATACCTTCTTGCATTTGTTCTATGGATAATTGCTCTGACGTATATGTTTTAACATCAAGGTTTTCGAGTTTCTCGAATATCTTCATGCTCACTCTCTCATCGTAAAGATTATAGCCATGAGCAATTATTGCAACATTAATAGGGTATGACTTAGTTTGGTTTGCGATAATTACCTTGTCTTCAATAGCGTGTTTAAGTGCTTTTTTATAAGGAATTCCCGCTCTTGTCATCATTTGAAAATTATTAAGGACCTTCCAGCCGTTTTTAGAAGCTTTTTTAATTTTTTTCATGTCTGTAATACCGAAAGGTTCAACAGCTTCCAGTAAAAACTCGTACAATCCTTGTTTTTTTTCTGACTTATCAAGTGTCGCTTCAATTATTGTGAAATCTTTTTTCACTACATTTCTTATTAAATCCGGCAACCCTCTTATTTTTGAACAATTATATATTTTAGGTGCTATGGATTGAATTGACGGTGTAAATATCTTATCCACACCCTTTTCTAGAAGATTTAAAACGTGTCCAACATATACTTTTATAGGAAGACAGGTTTCCGAAACAACCAATGATGATCCCTTGGACAGTGTTTGTTTTGTTGTTTTATCTGAAAGAACTATTTTAATTCCTAGGTCTGTGAAAAATCCGTACCAAAACGGGTAAAAGTTATAAAATGATAAGGCTCTGGGTATCCCTATTTCCATGGGTATTCCTTTTGTATGTTATTACGACTATAACATTATAATACAAAAAATATGCTCTTTTTGATTTTATGCAAATTATGTTAATAATATTTTATTTATTTAAATGTTTCATTGCTTCTGAAATAATAGTTTCATTAGCAATTGTAATTTGGTTTTTGCCGTTTTCTTTTGCACCTTTAAGGGCGGCATCTGCCAGTTTTACAAGTGATGCTCCATTTTTCAGTTCTGTTGCTTCTGAAAGGTCAGCGATGCCACCACTAACGGTAAATACGTTAGTTTTATTTACGTGATCAGTCCATTTTATTAGATCGTTAGTTTGGCTTTTATACTGATTGTATATTTTATCCAATTCGCTGCCTATTGTGCTGTCTTTGCCTATTGGAATACTTAAATCTGCTTTTGCAGGAGGTTCCTTTTTTAATAGGGTTAAGATTTCATCTAAATTTCTTGTGTCTGCCGGTTTACATTTGCTGATATGTTCTTCAATAAATGTTGCAATTTCTTGGTTTGTTGTTCTTTGAGCACCAGCTTCCATTCCTGCTTCATTTCTTAATTTTGCAAAGATATCATTCAGTTTTTTGAGTCTGGGTTCAAAGAAATTGAGCTCTTCTTTTGCTTTTTCAACAAATTCAGTTAAGTAGCTTTGAATACCTCTTGTAGCACCTTCTCCGCTTGCAGCACCTGTATCTTTTTTAATTTTTTCTGCAATTTTGTTTATAATTTCTTGAGCAGAGTTAGAGTCATGGCCTGGTAATACAACAACGAACTCTTCTCCGCCGTATCTGAACCCTTTTAAGCCGTGTTCTTCAGCTACATCCTGTATTATTGAAGCAATTCTTTTTAGAACCACGTCTCCGGTGTCATGGTTAAATACTTCATTTATTCCCTTAAAGTTATCCATATCAAGCATTGCTACGCTTAAATGTTTTCCTTCTTTTATCGCTTTTCCGTATTCCTGATTCAAGTTTGCAAGAAGTGCTTTTTTGTTGAAAAGTCCTGTCATTCCATCGTGTGCTGTTAGGTTTGCTACTTTACCTAACCTGTTAAATATTGTTTTTGGTGCATCTTCACCAACAAGGTTGATGATTTTCCCTAATTTAGCCCTAGTAAGAGCTAGTGCTCCAACGCTGGCTCCAGTTATTCCCATCAGAACCATATTTAATTTTGATAATTTTTTTTCTTGAGGTTTTTGAGAGTTTTCAAATTTATCATTACTTTCAGCAGTTTTAATCATTCCAAAACTTGGCTTTTTGATTTCTTCAGTGGGTGTTTGCGGCCCAAGAGGAGTGCTGTTTGACAATGCTAATTTATCTATCATGTTAAACCTTCTTGTTTGTTATATATAAATAAAAAGTTCGAACATAATAAAAATTGCCATAAATACTTTGATTTGTGCGAAATGTAAACTAAAGAAAAAAACCTGCCGGGGGAAGCAGGTTTGTGTGTTTGAGTGAACGATGTGTTAGTTAATTTTCTTTATTAGTTGGGTTTTTATTTATTTTTTGTTTCTCACTATTCTGTCTTATGTAATTTGTAATGTATTTGTGTGGATACCATTGCGGTTTTAATGGTTGCGAAGAATTTATCTTCATTGAGTTAGCAAGTGATATCATATGTACCTTCCTTTTCTTTTTTGAATTAATATTATAATTAACTCTTCTAATTATATTGTGGCAGATTTTTCTCATATTCTTGAAAAATTAACCAAAAATTAATGAACATTAAGAAAATCTTAATTTTGATATGATTAATAAATTTAACGTTTTGCCTATATTCGTTGCGTTATCTATTTTAGAAAAGTATAATTATTCTATTAGTCAGTTGGAGTGAGTTATGATACAAAATTTGAAATTACGCGGACATATTATTGATTCTTTAATTTTGTCTAAATTATTAGATAAGATTTCTGCTTTAGGAGTGGATTGTTACACTGCCGATATAAAAATAGGACCAAAAAGACAAGATGTCTCAGAGGCTACTTTTGTAATAGAAACAGAAGATAAAGAGAAAATGGCAAAAGCAGTCGCTTTGGCTAAAAAACACGGTGCTACGGAGAATTAATAATGACTGATAAAATTTTGATGTGTGCTCCTGAGCACTACGGTATTAAGTACGAAATCAACCCTTGGATGAATGTTAGTATCCAGGCTGACAATTCAAAAGCAAAAGTTCAATGGAATAACCTTTATAAAATATTGAAAGAAGACTTGAAAGCTGATGTAAGACTGGTTGAACCGAGGGAGGACGTTCCTGATATGGTTTTTACTGCTAATGCAGCGGTAATGTACGGCAATAAAGCTATTATAAGCAGATTTAAATTTCCTGAAAGACAGCCTGAAGAAGATTACTTCGCTGAATGGTTCAAAGATAACGGGTATGAAGTTGTTACTTTACCTGCAGATATGTCTTTCGAAGGTGCTGGAGACGCTCTTTATCTCAATGACATATTGTATTCAGGTTATATACACAGGACTGATATTGCTTCTCATACGTATATTTCAGAATTGTTAGGTATTCCTGTTCTTTCTTTAGAGCTTGCAAGTAAAAGATTTTATCACCTCGATACTTGTTTTTGCCCGCTTAAAGATGATTATCTGATATATTATCCTAAGGCATTTGATGAATATGCAAACAGGGTTATCGAGAGTAATGTTCCTGCAGAAAAGCGTATTATCGTTAATGAAGAAGAAGCATCATATTTTACTTGTAATGCAGTGAATATAGGTAATAATGTTGTTACGAATATTACAACAGATAGATTTGCCAGATTACTTGCAGAAAAAGGCTTTAATCATATTCAGACTGATTTAAGCGAGTTTATGAAAGCAGGCGGCGCAGCAAAATGTTTGACATTGAAAATATAAAGAACGATTAAGGGTTAAAAAGTTGAAGAAAATTCTAATATTTACAGTTCTATTTATTTTATCTTTTGTTTCTAATACCGCATTTTCACAAGAGACAAAAAAGGTCACGCTTGAGCAGGCAATAGATTTAGCTGTTAAAAATAACCTTGATTTTAA
>JAEZLC010000282.1 GCA_023435965.1 Cyanobacteria bacterium OH_CDB_58
TTATTGAACCCATACCGCCCATGTTCAATTTAGAAAGTAATAGCTTTTCAGGTCCCTTTGGCATCATCATGCCGAACATTTTGTCTATGAATCCTTTTTTAACTGGAGCTGAGTTTGTTTTTCTCAAAATATTTAGTCCCCAAAAAGTGAAGAACAAAGTCACTTTTTTCCCGCTGGCAGCGGCTCCATTTGCTATAATCATTGCTGCAAGAGCTTTATCAAGATCATTTGAGAAAACTACTATAGTTTGCCCATTTATATTTTGATTTGTATTTTGAGAAATTTGGTTGTTTAAGCCTTTTTGGATTACCGCTTTTATAATTTTATTTTCACTTGTTAATCCTAGAAGAGTGTTGCCAGTAGAATTGCACCAACTTTCGATATCGGATTTAAATCCGGCGTCAGTCGTGAGAATCTCGACAATTTCTCCTTCATTCATTTTTTGCAGTGTGTTTGACAATTTCATTATTGGCCCGGGGCATTGCATTCCGCAAGCATCAATTTTAATGGCAGAGTTGATGTTGGCTGCCACCTTTTTTTCTTCCATTTCTGCAAGCACTCCCTGTTTATCTTTAACCATTTCCTTGTAAAGCAGAATCCCTCCAGATAGGTTAGAAATATTTGCAAACCCTTTTTCTAAAAGAATTCTGGCTGCGACATAGCTGTTAAAGCCTTTTGTACAATAGAGCATTACTTGTCTATCTTTAGGTATAGCCTCCAGGTTTTGTCTTAATTCTTCAACAGGAATATTCACAGCTCCTTCAATATGACTCATTTGATATGCGGCATGGGGCCTTACATCTATCATATATGCATTTTTAATGCCATCGTAAAACGCAGGATGAGATAGTCCTTTCAAGATGTTATCAGCGGCCATTCCTGCAATGTTTACAGGATCTTTCGCTGAAGAAAACGGCGGAGCATAACACAGTTCTGAGTCAATCAAATCTTGTATTTTACCTTTCATTCTCATTATTGAAGAGATAACGTCTATTCTCTTATCTACGCCTTGAGCACCTACTGCCTGAGCACCTAAAATGTCTCCATCCTCATTGAATAAAAGCTTTATCAATAAAGGAAGTGCGTTTGGGTAGTAGCCGGCATGGGAATTGCCCCAGATGTGGATTTTTTTGTAGGATATGTTTTCTTTTATTAATTGCTTTTCGTTTTTACCCACTCCTGCAATAGCCAGATCAAATATTTTTAAAATCGATGTTCCTTGAGTATTTTTATAAGTAGAGTTCTTTTCACAAATGTTGTCTGCAATTATTCTTCCTTGCCTGTTTGCAGGTCCTGCAAGGGGGATAAGCGCTTCTTTGCCTGTAACAAAATCAATTATCTCTACGCTGTCTCCAGCAGCATAAATATCTGGATCAGAGGTTTGCATCCTCTCGTTTACCTTGATACCGCCTGTTTGACCTATTTCAAGTCCGCAATTCTTAGCGATATTAGTTTCTGGACGTACACCTATTGCTAAAATCGCTATATTATATGGCAGTTTTTTCCCTGAGTTTAATTCTATTTCTTTTTCCTCAAATGAACTTACGGCATCTTGAAGGATGATATTTATTCCCTTATCTCTCATTTCATTTTGAGCAAATGCAACAATATCCTTGTCGTAAGGAGTGAGTATCTGATCGGCAAGTTCTACCAAGGTTGTTTTTAACCCCAGGTGAATAAGGTTTTCAGCCATTTCTACAGAAATAAATCCTCCGCCGATTACAACAGCATTTTCTATTTTGTGGCTTTTTATATAATCTCTGATTTTGTCGGCATCAAAAAGGGTTCTGACGGTAAAGATGTTTTGTTTGTCGATTCCTTTTAATGGGGGTTTTATAGGATTTGCGCCTTGTGCTAGGACAAGTTTGTCATATGAAAGTTCATATTCGTTGTTTACTTTTACTGTTTTGTTTTCTCTGTCGACAGACGTTACTTCGGAATTTAATCTGACTTCAACATTCAAAAGATCTTTAAATACTTTTGGGTTTGAAACCAGCATTTTTTCCCTGTCATTTATCACATCAGAGCAGTAATAAGGAAGTCCGCAGTTAGCGATTGATATTTCATCAGTTCTTTCTAAGATTACAATCTCGGCTTGCTCATTTAATCTTCTTGATCTGGCCGCACAGCTTGCTCCAGCAGCTCCGCCGCCAACGATAATTATTCGCATATTTCTATCTCCATAGCTTTAATAATTTTCTTTACTTCGTTGTTTGTAAGTCTATAGCATATCTGATTTCCGTTTCTGTAACCGTCAATAATTCCTGCATTTTTTAATATATTCAGATGCTGAGATACAGTTGGCTGAGCAACTCCGAGCTTTTCAACCATCACCGACACACAGCATTGATCTTTCTTCATCAACCCGCATGCAATTTTTAGCCTTATTGGGTGTGCCAAGGCTTTTAATATTTCAGCGTAACTCTCAAAATTCATCATTCACTCTCCTATATTTAAATATTAGTATATTCTAATAATGGAATATAGTCAAGCGTGTTTATTTATAAAAATATTATTTATTTAGTTTTAGGTCTGTTTTGACGTAATTTGTTTGTACCATCTGCGGATTGGCACTTTCGACTCTTCCGACCATTCCTCTTAGTATTTGTTGATTGGTTCCTCTATAAAACCACTTTATTACTATTTTTTCGTCTCCGCAAAGACTCCCATGAACTTTGAGCCCGTCTCTTATCCTGAATGAGGCTTCAAAAGCTCCTATTCTAACTTTAAATGCCGGCTCTTCTTTGTCCGAGTCGTCAATTAATATTGATAATCCCCTGTATTTCATTTTATTAGAATGACTTACAGGACCTTTGTTGTCTTCATTTGAATTTAAAAAATAGTTTTTCAAAGACGTTTCAAGCTCATTAATTCCTTCGTGATCCATTGAAATATCCTTAATTTATTACTTGATAATAATATAATACCCTTTTTTATAAAAAAAACTCACTCATTCATTTAACGTGAAATGCCCTTCTGATAGAGAAGGGCATGAGGTGGATTGGTATTTAGGAGAAAGCTTTAAATGTGTTTTCTGAGAATTGTTTTTCGCTTTTGAAATTTGGATTAAAAAACATTTCTTTGTAATTTATTTCATTATGATTGTGTTTGCAATTTTTTTCTTTGCACTTTCCGTGGTGATGATTCTGCCCGTGAGTATGGTTATCTCCGTTACGATAACCGATACCAGCTCTGTATCCTGATATTGAGTACAAGATAGGGAGTGCAGGCTCTATCCATCTTAGGCCCGACATTACTGATACGGTTGCTATATCATCTACGTGAAGTCCTATATCTATTGCTTCTGGTTTTCTTTCATCGTATATTTTATCGTTATTTTTATGTTTTATTCCAAGAAGCGGGTCGATGAATTTTTTTCCGATTATATTCGCGATTGCACTGCCTCCGATTACGCCGAAGGCTAGAATTCCTCCGACCATGCCGGCTGCTCTTGCTGCTTTTGATTTGATGTTCATTTTTTCCATTATACCCAATGCCGCTCCCGCTCCCACATTGCATAAAAAGATGTTTGCAAGATACTGATATGAGCCTTCTTTGATTTTGTTGGGGATTCTTTGTTTCCAGTCTTTTTCTGTAAGCCTGTCTCCTATTATTCCTCCGCTTATACCTCCTATAATTGGTACTAGGCCAAGGATTGATAGACGACCGATTTCGCTTTTTATTTTTTCTGATGTGGCTGATTCTGGATCGGGAATCAATTTTTTCAAAAGGTCGACTCCATTTTTTTCTTGTTCGAGTTCTGAGAATAATGCCTTTACTTCTTTGGGATTCAATATCTTTGATTTTGCCTTTTCCAGGAGTTCTTGTATCTCTTTCCCGACCTTGTTTTTTTGTAAAAACTCAACAACTGCTTTTGTATTTTCTTCCGTGAGTTCTTTTATGTCATATTTGGGCGATAATCCTTCAAAGTTCTTAAATATTTTTTGAATAGGCTTAAATCCTCTGGTAGCAATCAATGCAGAAGCTACTGTTCCTGTTAGTGCACATAGCGTTTTAATGGAGACCTTTTTTTTATCCTCTTTCGAGTTTTTGATGTCTTTGAATCCATAGATGGCGGCTCCGGAGCAAAGTACTGCAGGTACTGCCTTGGAACATTTTGCTACGACTAAGGGTTGATCTACATATTTCCCTAGTGCTCTGACGATATTCATCTTATTTCCTTTTTTAAATGTTTACTCAATTTACTATTGTTAGTTGTGCCGAACAATCAGTGCAAAAAATTTTTATTTTTTCTTGAAATTGTTAATGCAATTCGAGCTTTTTGCAAACTCAACGAACTGAATTAATTTTTCGAGTGCTGAGTCTGAAATTACGTGCTCTACCTTGCAGGCATTTTCGTTTGATTCTTCAGGATTTAATCCCAAAACATGGTTAAAAAAAGCAAAGAGTGTGTTGTGTCTTAAAATAACATTTCTAGCCGCTATTTCCCCGTTTTCTGTTAGGGAGATTGCTTCATATCTGTTGTAATTTATCAGGTTTTTATCAGCTAAAAGTTTTAGAGCTTCCGTAACAGAAGATCTGCCTACTCCTAATTTTCTTGATACTTCAACAGCTTTTACTCCTTGTTTTTCTTCAATTATTTCGTAAATAGCTTCTAAGTAATCCTCAAGACTTGCTGATATTTTAGTACCGTTGACAGACAAATTCTTTACCTTTCTTTTAAGTAATTTTATTGTACGGCATGCCGAACAAAATGTCAATAGGGTTTAAATTAATATTTTAATAATAACAAAAAGGAGAACCGTCTGGCTCTCCTTTTTAATTTTAATATTGTTATTTTTAGTATTTGTTCATTGTGATTCCAAGAGTTTTAGGTGAAGATCCTATAGCATAAAATTGTTTCTGTACTGAATCTACTCCTTCTACAAGAGTGGTTAAAACCCCTACTATTTGTTTTACGCTTTCGGCTTGAGAGGACAATTCTTCAGAAGCTGAGGCACTTTCATTTGCTGATTGAGCATTAGATTGAACAACTTGTTCCATTTGAGAGATCGCGACGTTTATTTGTGCAATACCGTGAGATTGTTCGTCTGTAGCCACGGAGATTTCGTCCAATAACTCGCTGACTTTTTGAGCTTGATTATTAATTTCTGAAAGAGATTTGTTAACGTTTTGAGTCATCAGAACACTTTTTTCAGAGAGATGAATATTGCTTTCTATGATAGTCGCAGTGTCTTTAGCCGCCTGAGCACTTCTTTGAGCGAGAGTTCTTACTTCTTCCGCGACAACGGCAAAACCTTTTCCTGCTTCACCTGCTCTTGCAGCTTCAACGGCAGCATTAAGAGAGAGAATATTTGTTTGGAAAGCTATTTCATCAATAACTTTAATAATTTTAGATATATCATCAGACGATTTCTTCAATTGATCCATAGAAACAATCATTTGTTCCATTTCACGAGTTCCTTTGAAGGCTCCGTCTTTGGCTTCTTTTGCAAGAAGAGAAGCTTGTCTTGTATTATCGGCATTTTGTCTAACCATGGATGCTGATTCTTCGACAGTAGCCGATGTTTCTTGAATTGATGCAGCTTGTTGAGTTGTTCCACTTGCGAGCTGTTGGCTTGCAGCTTCCACTTGCTGAGCGGCAGCTGATAGGCTGTTAGAGCCTTCGGCTAGAGAAGATACAGCGTGAGTGATAGGTTTAGTAATTGAGTCTGC
>JAEZLC010000029.1 GCA_023435965.1 Cyanobacteria bacterium OH_CDB_58
GTATTCGATAATTCGAAGTCTTTACTCGTCACAGATGGAGTAAATCTATACTCATCACTCTTTTATGATGCTGATCCTGAGAAAAAAGCATTAGTACAGAGATTAAAACAAAAATATGGCTACCTCCAGTCGGGTGATAGCCTTCATCCGTATACAATGTTAGCATTGAAATCAAAGGGGTTTTAGATATAAATTTAAAAAAACAAATTGCTTAACAATTTTTTACATATCTACTACCTAGTACTAGCAAAAAAAATCATGATTATACCTTTAAGTACTATAGAAATACTACTACATGTATGGTATAATCGACCCATAAATAAAGTTGAAAATCTCCATTCCTCACCAATTAAACATTTCATATATATAACGTCAAAAAAAAAGCTAAATAGGAGGCTCTAGAATGGTTAACTCTCTAAGAGAACTTACTGTTGAAAAAACTGCAGTTAAGTCTAAATTTAATGACGAATTCGACAAATATTTAAAACGTCAATGCTTAAAAACCACATTTAATGGGATTGAAATCGAGACATTCAGCTGGTACAAAAAAATGTTAGGTCTTACCTAAACTCAGTTAAATTGAATATAATCTTTGTATTAAATATAAAAATGCTACCTCAAAAGGGTAGCATTTTTAGTTATTATTCGATTATTTCCATAACTTCTTCCAGTGACTTTTTCGGGGGTTGTTTTGTTTCATTGTCGGCAGGAGTTCCGAGGGTTAAAAATGTTACTATTCTGTTTTCTTGTGGAATACCTAATATATTTTTGTATTCAATATTTGCAACAAGAGGTGCACACATCCAGCAGGTTCCGTAGCCCAATGCGTGGGCTGCCAGTGACATATTCTCAATTGCAGCTCCCATACTCAAAAGTGAAGAATCCGGTCTTATTATATTTATTTGGTCTTCAGTAAATCCTTTTTCTTTGAGTAAATCATTCATATAGGATTCTTTTTTTTCTTCAACTACCACGATTACAACAGGTGCATTAACAAAAAATTCTGAGTAAGTTTTTGAGAATGTTATTTTGTTTTTGTAAGGTTCACTCTCTGGCCATTTCGATATTTCATCATATTTATCCAATAATGCTTTGTATAGTTGTTTTTTTGTATCTTTGTTTATTACTGCAATAAATCTCCAGTTTTGAGTGTTCGTAGCACTTGGAGCCAATCTGCCGGCATCAATAATTCTTTTGATATCTTCTATTGGAGGGTGGTTTTCTTTGTACTTTCTGATAGTCTTTCTAGTGTTGATTACATCAAAAAAATTCATGGTATCGGCCTTTCAAATGAGGATTATAATGAGAATTAATTATTTATTTATTGTTATATTGTTTCTATTAGTAATTATATCTGTAAAGACTTGTTTTGCAAACGTTTCAAATTATAATGTTTTTAACCCTGGATCTTATTCTCCGCCTAAAGCAGCTATGTTAAAAGAACAGATTTTGTTCATCGTGGATTGCTCAAACAGTATGAATGAGATACTTGGTACGAAAAGCAAAATAGATATGGCTAAAGAAACTCTTGCAAGAGTGTTGCCTCGTCTTTCACCGAGTATTTCTATCGGAATGAGAGTATATGGTCATAAAAACGGTTTTTTGCCTTCTCAGAGCTGTACTGCATCGGAATTGATTACTCCTATATCTAAAAACAGTAATACTGCTATTCAAAACAGATTAATTGGTCTTGAAGCAAGAGGCTGGACTCCAATAACTTACTCGTTAAAGCAAGCAATAAATTATGACTTTGCAGGTTTCGGCGGACCAAAAAGGATAATCCTTCTCAGCGATGGTGGAGAAAACTGTGATGAAAGCCCTTGTGATTATGCTATTGATCTTATGAAAACTAGAGATGACATCAAAATTGATGTCATAGCTTTTAATATAGACGACGATGATGCAAATAATCAGCTAAAATGTGCCGCATTAGTTACGTCTGGGAAGTTTTACTCAGCAAATACAGCAGCTGAGCTTTCGAATAGTATAATGGATTCTTTGAACATAGAAAAAGATGTTCAAGGATTTGTCATAAAAAAATAGTACCAGAGATAAACTCTAGTACTATTTTTATTATTGATATTATTAGTCGTTGTACAACGGTGATAATCTTGGCTCTTGCTGAGGTATAAGTCCAGGTGAAACAGGGAGATATACTCTATAGTCAATAGTTGGGAAGCAATTGTCGATTGATTCGATTTCTTGAAGTTTTGATCCATCAATACTTCCTGCATCTATCATATCAGCAATCAATTCAAATCTTTCTACGTGTTCATTAAATCTATCTGTTGCATAGTCCTTAGCTTGCCATGTTGTGATTAGGAACGGCCAGTCAGAACTTTGTAACAACAAGTTTTCCCTTGCCAGTTGATTTAATGCTCTATGCAACAATTTATCTTCTGGAAGATTTTCAAATTTGTGAGCAATATCTGACATTCTTTTTTCGCATCCGTGAATGATTGGCCACATCCACTCTGTTAAGTGGTTTTGCCATACGTAGAAGTGTCCACCTGCACCCCAAGAGCTTTCAGGGATTTGGATAGCTTCTGTTGGAGGGTGTTTTTCTATGTATTCTGCGGCTGTAAGTCTTTCAACTTCTGGTAAGAATTGGCTGAATTTTTTAATAACTTGTTTAATGAATTCAACACCTTCAAACCACCAGTGTCCGAATAATTCAGTATCAAACGATACCATTACCAAACCTTCTTTGTTGTTGGCAATTTTGTAGTCGTTTAAGATGTGATATATAAGTGTTGTATAGTGATCAGAGTTTAAGTTTACTTGAGACATTGCTAATACTGGATCATAAAGCATTTTGTCGCCAAGATCAGTATTAGGTGATGTTAATCTCCAGTAGTGCATTCCTGATTTATCATCTTTTTTATGGAATTCTCTGTAACAACCGTCGCCTGGGTAACCGTCGGCAGCAGACCATACTTGGAAACCTGCTCTATCGTTTCTTCCCATAACAGCTACTTGTGCATCAGGCAACCAGTATGCGGAGAAAGTATCGTAACCGGTAGCTTCTCTTTCTGGAAGCGGGATGTATTCAATGTTTCCATAAACACCTATTACACGTCTGTTTCCGATTGAGTTTCCGCCTTCAATAACGTGAGACTCAGTAAAGAAGTATTCGATTTCGTTGTTTTGGAGAGTAACTTCGATTGCTGGTCTCCATCTGCATTCTCCATCTTTACAAGTGTATTCATAACCTTGTCTGTATGCACACTCTGGAAGCCAAGCACCTTTTGCTTTTTTCCCGAACAAACGTGCTGTTGTGTCAGACCCTACTTTGAATTGTGCGTTTAAGTTTGCATCTGTGCAAAGTAGCGGAGAAAACCCGTGAGTCGCACCAGAAGTTGTAATTTCTATGCATCCTAAGTCTTGATATTTTTTGAATGCACCGATCAGATCTCTGTTGTATCTGTTGATAAAACAGTCTTTTATGTGGTTAAACCAATCAAAATAGTATTTTGCAAGATATTTTAGGTGTTGCGAATGAGCAACGTTAGGGTCAGGATATCTTTCCAAATCTCCTGATACTGCTTTTATTCTTGAGTCTAAATATGCAATAAAACCTTCTTTAAGGTGATCGTCATTTAATTGTTCTGCAAGAATTGGCGTAATACCAACTGTAAGTTTAGCTTTAATGCCTTCTTCTTCATATAGTTCAGATATGGCATTTAATAATGGTACGTATGTTTCACACATACATTCATATAGGTTTTCTTCCCCGAAAGGCCACATACCGGCTTTTCTGTAATAAGGAAGATGGCTGTGTAACATAAATACGAATGAACCGACTGACATAAATTGTCCTCCAATGTTTCTTTTGTCTAATTCTATATATGAAATTCCTGATTATAACTGTTATATCATAAAACACACTAAAATATAACCCATGAGAACTAATACTTTAGTATAGTTTACAAAATAATATAAAGTTATAATAGGGTTTGAAATAATGTTATATAGCTGTTATAATTAGTACATAGGACTTTGAAATTTAAATATGGGGACGTTTTGGATTTGACAGTGTGATCGATGTATCTAAG
>JAEZLC010000113.1 GCA_023435965.1 Cyanobacteria bacterium OH_CDB_58
AACACATGCCAGAGGGCCTGTCGGACTTGAAGGCTTGACCATTTATAAATACAAGCTATATGGTAATGGAGATATTGTGGACGATTTTTCTACAGAAAAAAGAAAATTCACGCATAAACCACTGTAGGTTCTACTTGATTAACATACAGTCTCCGTAACTGTAAAACCTGTACCTGTTAGCTATAGCGTGTTTATAAGCTTCGAAAACGAAATCTCTGCCAGCTAATGCACTAACCAACATTAAGAGAGTGGATTTTGGCAGGTGAAAGTTTGTTATAAGTTTGTCTACGATTTTAAATTCGTACCCTGGGTAAATAAATAGCTCTGAAGCGTCTTCGACTTCGATTATTTTTCCATATTTTTGCATGGTGGTTTCAAGAGTTCTTACACTCGTTGTTCCAACTGCAACAATCTTTTTACCCTGTTTTTTTGCTTCGTTTATTTTGTCAGCAGTTTCTTTCGATATTTCAAAAGACTCTGAATCCATTTTGTGCTCAAGAATGTTATCGCACTTTACAGGCTTAAAAGTTCCGAGTCCTACATTTAACGTCACGAAGGTATGGTCTATTCCTTTTTCTTTTAGTTTTTTCAGAATATCTTCAGTAAAATGTAATCCTGCCGTGGGTGCTGCTACAGAACCTTCTTTCTGAGCAAAAACTGTCTGATATCTTTCGTAGTCAAGATTTTTAAAATCTTCTGCACTCATCTTTCTTTCTATGTAAGGTGGAAGCGGTATGTTTCCGACATTTGAAAGTATTTCATATAGATTACCATCGTAAATAAGTTCTATAACCCACTTATCATCTTGTTTTTCTAATATTTTGATAGAAAGTTCCTCTGATATATATATAGTCATTCCTTCTTTTACTCTTTTAGAAGGTTTGATTAATGATATCCATTTTTTCTGAGAAAGTTCTCGCACCAAGAAAAATTCAATGACCGCACCTGTATCTTTTTTACCGAAAATTCTTGCCGGTATTACTTTGGTGTTATTTAACACCAAGAAATCATTTTCATTCAGGTGTTCTATGATATTGTAGAAAAAATCATCCGATATGTTTTTTATGCACTTATCAAGCACCATCATTTTTGACTGTTCTCGTCTTTGTGACGGTACTTGTGCTATAAGTTCTTTTGGTAAATAGTAATCAAAATCTTTGACAAACATTTTTATATATTTGATTCTGTCTCGTTTGAAGCTTCAATAACTTTTACATCTTTTGCATTGATAGGTTTTGCATCTTTAATGGAAGCTGTTTTTACTGCTGCTTTTTTAGAATCTTCAATTTCTAACTGTTTATTTATGATGACAGTTTGAATAACTTGAATTATGTTACTAACAACAAGATATAACAATACACCGGCAGGGATTGGTATGAAAACAAAAGTTGCAGTAAGCATTATAGGCATCATTGCACCCATCGTTTTTTGCATAGATTCTTGAGTCGGATCCATTTGCATATTTTTATTTGCTGCCATCATTATTTTTTGAGTCAGGAACATCGTTCCTCCGAATATTAATACAAGTACCAATACGTCAACATTGAAGTGATTCTCTACTTTATTTGTCGGTACCGAAGCGATTAAGATGTCGCCGTCTCTGGTAAATGTAACTTTCTCAACTTCTCTTGTATTTTTATCAACAAGATCTGCCTCAATAGTAGTTAACTTTTTAAGTTGAGTAAATGAAAGATCGATATCATCAAGTTTTATTTTAAAGTCGATGTTAGAACCTGGAGTTATTTCTCCTTGAACTTTTAATGCATCTTTAGTGTTTAGGAATTTTACGTTATCAATTTTTTGAGAACCTAAATTAACTGTTATGTGTTTAGGAAGCGAAAACGAATCATTGGCAGATACGTTGAATGCTCCGTCAAACGGCTGTCCTGCTTGCCCTCTTAGAGTTGCATCTAATCTGTTTATGAATAAAAATTTGGCATCTCCAGCCATCTGAATGAACTGAGGGCTCATCAATGCTGAATATAAAAGAATAAATACTGGCATTTGTAACAGTAGTGGGAAGCATCCCGCCATTGGGTTGAATTTATGCTCTTGGTAGAATTCCATCATTTTGCGTTGCATTGTTTGAGGATCGTTTTTGTATCTCTCCTGAATCATTTTCATTTTAGGCTGTAGTCTTTGCATTTCTTTCATTGAGCGTTGTTGAGAAACGTTCAATGGCCAAAGAACCAATCTTATTGCTATAGTTAATAAAATTATTCCAAGCCCGTAGCTTCCTGCTACATTACTCAATGCTCTTAATGCGTCTATGGTTAATGATGTAAAATCCACGATATTTTCCTCTCGTTGTCTCGTTTTTGTGTCTGATAATATTTTAGTATAATTTGCTTATTTAATCTAATTTGCAAGTTCTTCAACAGGGACTAATTCTGGTACAGTTTTCGGTTCTTGAGCTACTCCGTGCATGGTTTTTCCCCAGTCCATTGACTTCTCGCAGAATATGATTTTGGGAATTATGTAAACAACTATCGGAAACCAAAGGACAACAATGTATATACAGGTTTCTACAGATTGTTTAATATTTTGTAAAGGTTTTAGACTATTGTATTTTCTTAAGCTGTACAAAAGTCCTGAGGTAAAAAAAGCACACATCATCACACCGAGTGTTATTGACGATAGCACCTGGTTACCATCACCTTTAACAAACCTTAAAAGCTGGAATGCAATTTCAGACATCAACCAAAATGGGAGTATGAATTCTGAAATGTATGCGGTCATGTCCAGTCTTACCCTTTTTGAAATTTCTTTAGATGATAAAACTTCTGTAAAGTGCTCAAGATATCTTCTTATGCTTCCTTCAATCCATCTTCTTCTTTGTTTTACCAGTGGAACATAGGCAAGTACGCCTTCTTCATATACACATACCTCAGGGCAAAAACGAACGTCCCAACCTTTAATGTGAAGCCTGGTAGACATGTCTAAGTCGTCTGTAATTGTGTAATTATTCCAGCCGTTTATGTCATTTAGGGCTGTTCTTTTTATTAGTTGTCCATTTCCTCTAAGCTCTACGGCACCTTTAACAGCGTCTCTACCTACTTGAAAGTAGGTATCAAGAGCCATTTCATTATCCTGACATCTTGTGAGGAAGTTATAATCTCTGTTTATGATGACTTTTCTTGCTTGAACAGCACCCACATCCTCAGGCTCCAATGCAGGAATCAGATTCTTTAAAAAATCAGGTTTTACTCTTGCATCGGCGTCGAAAATCAGAATAGCCTCACCTTGAGCCAATGCCATTGCTTCGTTTAGGACTGCGGATTTGCCAGGAAATGCATCTTTTTCCCTGATAAGTGTTTTTACTTTTTCGTATTTCTGGCTTATCTCGGTCAAAATTTGTGCAGTATTATCGTCACTTCTGTCGTCAATGATAATAAGTTCGAAATCTTCATAATCT
>JAEZLC010000045.1 GCA_023435965.1 Cyanobacteria bacterium OH_CDB_58
GTTAATATTTGCTCGGAATGTACAATGATTGCCGTTCAATATCTTATTCTTGATGATAAAATGCCGTCAGGCGAAGCACAAAAAATTCTGGATGTTTTTTGGAGTAAAGTTTAGTAAATGGAAAACAATTCAAATAAACTGCAAATCAGAGCAAAAGTTTTATCTGTTTTGTCAGATATGAAAACAGAAGCAGTATCTAATCATGCTACATTTATGGAATATGTTGCTTCTTTGAATGAAATAGAGGATAAAGATTTTTTATTTGAAACGTTGTTAAAAGAACTTGGAAGATCTCAGGGAGAAACATCAGCTCTTATTAAAGCTGTAATGGTTGAAGTGATCCCTTCTCAAATATTAAACGATAAAATATTATCTCTCTTAACATCAAAAAAGGTCCCTGATCAGGCCAAGTATGACCTGATACAAGTTTTAAGGGCAATAGGGACTACTGTAGATTATGATAATTTTTTCAACTATTTTTCTGATCCCGATTCGATTTTGGACTATGATACTCAAAAACTGTTGGAATTTGCCATTGTTAATCCTGAAACCCAGATTGATTTCCTTGACTTTTTAGCAGCATTGCCTGAATCAGACAGGTTAACTCTTATAAATTCTCTAAACGATGATTATTCTGGCGATAACCTTGCTAATATTTTGGCACCTATTTTGTACGCCGATTTTGACCAGTCAGTGCATAAAAGAACCATCGAAATATTGGGAGAAACAAAATCTTCTATTGCTTATGAACCTATAGATTGGGTCTTGAATAACTCAGATGATGAAGTCTTAGTTAATACTGCAAAGAGAAATCTCAGTCAACTAAAGCTTACCGGTGCTTCTGATGTAAAGGCTAAGTCATTCTTTAAGTTAGTTTTATCTGATTCCAAAATATACAAATGCTTTGCAACTATTCCTGACGGGCACAGTAATCAAGGGATCCTTGTTTCAAGAGTAAGAGAGGGTGAAACGTACCAGATGTTTGCTCTTGTTGTAAATCATATATATGGGATCGTGGATTCGTTTGGTTTTAATATGCTCACTTTATCTGAGTTGGAGCGAATTATTGCACGCTTTTGTAAAAGCGAAGAAAAAATCGAAGTTTCACCTCAGTATTGCAAAACAATTGTAGATAAAGCTGTTGAAATAAACCGTTTATCTAAAGAGAAACTTTCATATGAGTTTGTTTGCTGGTCTCATTTATTAAAAGATATAGATCCATTAGAGTATTCCCTTGAAGATTGGGCTGAGCGGAACTTAAAAAAACTAGAGTTAAATGAAAAACTATTAGAAGGTCTTTTTGTTCAGGAATATCTTGACAGATGGTTCTTTACAGCTTCAGATAATGAAGGATTTAAAAGGCTTTTAGATGACTTAATGTCTGATGGTAACATTAGTTTTGAAATGGTTGAAGATAAGGTTTCTACTTATTATGACGATATCTGGAGTGTTGATTCAGCTAAACAACTTGATTTTAATATTTTAAATGCTTCATATTTGATTTATCATATGAGTGATAATAAGAATGCGAATGTCCTTTATTCAATATTGTTTGATGAAAAAGCCAAGCAAAAAATGCAGGCAGATATAATTAAAAAGAGTATTTATGAGTACTTTGTCCTCACTAAACAGAATTTAAAAGAAGTAGTTTTCAGTACAAATATATTCAGGGCAAAGAAAGAAAAATCAGAACAAAAAGTAGACATAAAAAAAATTGACGAGATTATAAAAAAAATTGAATCTAAGTGGGTAGGATAATGAATAGAGTACTGGGATTAGACGTTGGAAAAAAGAGAATTGGCATAGCGATGAGCGATGCTCTTTTGATAACTGCCCAGCCGGTAGAAACTATAGACAGGTTACCTGAGAAAAAAGCAGTAGAAAAAATTAAAGAAATCTGTCATCATAATTCAGTCAAAAAAATTGTTATCGGCTTACCAAAACATATGAACAATACACTGGGAGAGCAAGCAGCTGACTGCACAGCTTTTTCAGAACTTTTGGCAGATGAGTTCGAAATAATATTTGAGGATGAACGGTTAACAAGCAGACAGGCAGAGAATATTCTTGCTTTGCAAGGAAAAAAGTATACTAAGAACAAAGGGTTGGTAGACCTGAAGAGTGCGTGCATAATATTACAGCAATATTTAGATAGAAAGTGAGCTGAAAATGACAAACCAAGAAAATACAAATGAGCAAATCATCGAAACAGTTGATGAAGATGGCAACGTTGTTAAATTTGAATTAATCGACATTGTAGAAGTTGATGAGATCGAGTACGGATTACTCCTTCCAATTGAAGATGAATCAGAAGAAGAGGAAGAAGATAGTGAAGTTGTCTTGATGAGATTAAAAAAAGAAGGCGATGAGTTCGTTTTCGAAGCTATAGAAGATGACGAAGAATTTGAAAAAGTAGTTGCTTTCATTGAAAATCAAGAAGAAAGTGAAGAAGACGAAGAATAATAAAAAAGATAAAGATGGAATTATGATAAAATGATTTTTTCGGAAATATTAATTATCGTTTATTTGATAATTTTAAACGGGCTGTTTTCGATGTCTGAAATTGCCGTTGTGTCTTCGAGAAAAGAAAGATTATTAAAACTGTCACAGGACGGGAATAAAAAAGCAGAAGTCGCACTTGAATTAGCGAATGATCCAAATACATTCTTATCAACAATTCAAGTGGCGATTACTCTTATTGGTATTTTAGCAGGTGCTTACGGTGGTGCGACTCTTTCAAAACAACTATCGGAAGTTCTTGATAAAATCAGTTTTATAAACCAATACAGTGATTTTATTTCACTGGTAGTAGTGGTCAGTTTCATTACTTATTTATCTGTAATATTTGGAGAAATAATTCCTAAAAGGTTGGCTTTACTTTTCCCAGAAAAGATTGCTGTAGCAATAGCCAGACCTATGCTTTTTATTTCGAGAATGGTTTATCCGGTAATCAAGATTATAAGCTATTCTACGGATAAGGTTCTCAATATATTCGGGGTAAAAGAACCTCAAGAACCGCAGATTACGGAAGAAGAAATTCTTACTCTGCTTGAGATTGGGAAACAATCAGGTGCTTTTGAAGAAGAAGAAAAAACAATGATTGATAATGTATTCAGTCTTAATGACAGGGTGGTCTCCTCTATTATGACTCCTCGTAATAAGATTGAATGGATAAATTCAGAAGATAGCATCGAGGATATTACTTCTTTTATTTATAAGAGTAATCATACAATTTTGCCGTATTGCGAAGGCTCGCTGGAGCAGACTATAGGGATAATACAAATCAAGAAACTCACTTGCGAGAGACTTACCATAGAAGTTCACAAGTTAGATAACATTGCTGAAAAGCCGCTTTATATTCCCGAGTCCATAACAGGATTTAAAGCTCTGAAGCTTTTTAAAGAGTCAGGTACCAGATTTGCACTTGTAGTCGATGAATATGGGGTTGTTCAAGGTGTACTTACCATAACAGACATATTTGAAGCTATAGTTGGAGACATTCCTACTCAAGAGGAGCTTGTAAATCCTCAGGTTATAAAAAGAGAAGACGGCACTTGGTTGATAGATGGGATGATTGATGTGTCTGAGTTCAAAGATATTTTCGAAATTTCAGAATTAGAAGATGAAAATACTGGAAATTACAATACTTTAGGCGGTTTTGTAACTTATATGCTCGGCAGAGTTCCTCAGGCTTCAGAGCATTTCTTATGGGACAAATACCGTTTCGAAGTCCTAGACATGGATATAAATAGAGTAGATAAAGTTCTTTTGTCTATTGTCAAATAATACTATCCGATTTTCTTAAAATATATCATTCCGTATTCGGGTATCGAAATGTTAGTATTGTTATAACCGTCTGATTCTATGATGTTGTTTCTATATTCATCATTCCCGCCATATTTTGAATCATCTGTGTTGCTGACTTCTATCCATTTCCCTTTTGGTATTCTTATTGAATAGTTGTTAGGGTATGAGGCACTGGAGAAATTAGAAATTGAGAAAATTTCGTTGTTATCCTTTTTGCAATGTATTGCGTGCAGATTTGATACAGGATGCACAACCGTATTGATAATATTACCTGTTTGAAGAGCTGGATTTTCTTGCACAAGTTCATTTAAATCCTTTGTGTACAAGTCGGTCTGATCAATATAGTGTCTATGTTCGTCAGAAAATTTTATGCTGTTTAGCTTTGAATCCAAGAAGGCATCCTTGCCTGATTTGTAGCCTTTTGACTCGAGACATTTTTCATACCCGGTAGAGAATTGCCTGAAGAACTTGAAGTATGCGGGATTTGCATTTTCATCACCTTGAAAAATCATCTTAGGTCCAGGTACGGAATAGGTCTTTCCGACAGTGAGCCTGTGTTGTTTTAGAGAGGCTTCATATGCTTCTTTTACGTCTTCTATTGTAATTCCGTCATGTATCTTGTTTTCTAGCAAGAAAGCTTCTAGTTCTTCCTGATTCATTTTGTCAAGGTCGCCACCTAGTAAGAGTTTTATGAGATTATGCGAGGCATGAGCCGCTGTTTGTGCTTGAATCGTTAAGTTTGGACTTTGTACTCTTTGATTGAGCTTTAGTTCTTTTTGAAGGATTTTAGAGATAAGTCTTGTTCCATCTATGTTTCCTATCTCATCGTGACTCATCGGGTATTTGACTCTCATCCCAGAGTGTTTTATCGCATAATCAAGATTTTCCATGCTTTTGGGTCTGCCATCCCAATTGTTAAGCACAGAGGCAGCAATTTGTTTATGAAAAAGAAAATCCCATTCTGAGTCAAATCCAAGATTCTCGAGAGACACGTTGTTGTTTGCTATTCTGTTTATAAATGCACAATGCTCGTGCTGATTTTCGTATTTTTCCTGATTTGAAAATGGTCTGGTTACTCTTGCATCATTATCTCTTCCATCCTCGGCTATCAAAAATACGTCTGGTGCGTGGTGATTTATTTCAGCAACCATTTGTTTCATTGTGAAGTCAGATTGCATAAATTTTGTCATATCTACTCTGATACCGTCGCAGTGATAGTTAGTCGCCCAGTTAAGAGCAGAATTTATTATGTATTCCCTTACGTATCTATTGTTATCTTTTTCAAAGTTAAACTTGTAGCCGAACGGGTTTTTACCGTCAATGTAAGGACCTGCATTAGGCAAGTCTGCCATATCCGGGCCTAAATGATTTGGAACAATGTCCATTATTACGTTTAAGTTTAAACTGTGAGCATAATCTATAAGTTCTTTTAGCTTGTCAGGATCACCCAGTGTATGACTCGGAGCAAATTTATCTACACCGTCGTAGCCCCAGTTAAAGCTGAAAGTGTTTTCTACTGGCATAATTTCTACTGCGTTAAATTTCTTTTCTTTTGCAATTTTTCCGAATTCCTTTTTCGCAGCTTCAAAAGTGCCCTCTGTTGTCAGTGTTGCAATATTTAGCTCATATATCCTCAGATTGCCTATTGAAGTCAAATGATTATCTTTGTTTGCCCTTCTGCTAACTTTATTTGGGTTCTTGTTTTTCATCCATTCTAAGTCATTCCATTCAAAAGCATTGTGATCATATATTTCTGACCATTGGAAAAGCGAAGATTGTTTCATTGAATATGGATCTCTGACTTTTATAGGTTTATGCCCGGGTCTTTCAATAACAAATCTGTACTTGTCGCCGACTTTTACAGTACCTGACTCTGTTCTTTTTTCAAAGATTCCGGTTTCGATTTTTTCTAAGGGTATTGTTATGACGCTGTTGTTTTGTTTTTTTACTTCAACCGAGACTTTTTCAGTATCGCTGAAAGTGAAAATTTTAAAGTTAATATTCTTATTTCTGTCAACAGAAGCACCCCAGCTATTATGGTCTTGTATTAGCGAACAGAAGGGGACGCCCTTATATAGAGAAAAACTTAGTTTGGAAGGGCAGGTTTCGATTGTTTTTTGGCAATGTTCTAAGTTATGTTTATTCTTTAGCTCTTTTTTAGCAGAAATATCCATACCAGTCCTTATTGTTAGTGGACTATTATATATTAACACAACACAACTCCAGATTAATCACTTAATGGTATAAACCCATTTTATAACTTTTTTTGCTAGTGTAAACAATATGAATTTTTATTAATATCGTTATTTATTGTTTATTTTTTTATATAATTAACTAGACATGAATGTATTAAGAAACTTAGAACATAAACCGAATTTATCTCTGGCTCTCGGTTTTTTCGACGGACTGCACCAGGGGCACAAGGTTGTTATCAAAACAGCTGTTAATTATGCTAAACAAAATAATGTAGAATCCGGAATCATAATTTTTAGGGAGCATCCGTTAAGCTATATCCTTCAGAACACAGTAAGGCAGATTATTACGCTTGATGATAAAATTAATATGCTTTCAGAGCTGGATGTAGACAATGTTATATTGTTGGATTTTGATGAAAACATAGCACATCTTTCTGCCAATAATTATCTAAAAGAAGTTTTGATAAAACACTTTGAGCCTGTTGCTATTACTACCGGGTTTAATCATTATTTTGGACATAATAGGCAAGGCAATAGCGATTTGCTTAAAATGCTTCAGTCTAAATACGGGTACAGGTATTTTGAGGTTCCTCCTATTACTTGCAGAAATGTGGTTGCCAGCAGTTCCTCTATCAGAAATGCACTCTCATGCGGTAATTTAGAGCTTGCAAATACGCTTTTAGGATACGACTTTTTTGTAAAAGCAAGAGTTATACAAGGACAAAAAATTGGAAGAAAAATAGATTTTCCCACAGCAAACTTTGAATACCCTGAAAAAATAATAGAACTTCCTACAGGCGTGTATCTTGTAGACGTTGAAGTAAAAAATATAAAATACCGCGGTATGTTGAACTATGGCTACAGACCTACTGTTTCAAACGAGGCAAAATTAACCTGTGAAGTTCACATATTAGATTTTAACGATGATATTTACGATGAAGAAATCA
>JAEZLC010000055.1 GCA_023435965.1 Cyanobacteria bacterium OH_CDB_58
CCTAGCTTAGGAGTAGAATTGTTGTTTACCGAATAGTGCAATAAAGGTAAAAGCAAAATCAAAGCAATGAGTGCGTTTCTTATTTTTTCCTGCCTCAGGCTCAACAACCCGACAATCATAAGTAAAATCAATACAGGGTAGATTTCTACACTGTACTTGGTTGAAAGAACTATTCTGTTAAACATTGCGGCAATTAACAGAACTGAAAAATAAGAAAATGAAGTCCAAAAAAGATATTTAAGTTTACTGTCTTGAGAAAATAAACCTCTTAAAACCCCAAAAGCACCTATAGCTAGAGGAATAATGGCAAAAATCAAAAACATATAGTTAATTTTAGAATTTTTTATCAGCACTTCGCTAATATACTTCGGAGTATTTATAACATTTATCTGTATTGGGGAGAAGTAGTCTGAAAAAACGAAAAACACTTTCGCCAGTGAAAATCCTGACCAAAATTGAGAAACATAGCTTTCTTTAAAAATTCTGTACACGAAAGGAGCAAATGGTAGAAGAGAAACTAGAAGTATCCCTGTCAAAATGATAATCTGAAGTGCAAACTTTTTATTAACTTTCAACAAATATAAACCTAAAAATAAAAAATTAAAAAACGAAAAAACAAAACCTAAAGTGTGAGTTATAATTATCAAAAAATTCGCAGCACCAAAGCAAAAGAAATTTAACTTCGTCTGTTCTCGAGAAAGCCTTAACCATACAAATAAATTTATCGAACTTAACAAAAACAGCAAACTGTATAACCTTACTTCTTGAGAAAAATAAATCAAGAAACCGCTTACAGCAGCGAAAGCGGCACATAATAGCCCTGTTTTTTCATCTTTGTATTCTCTTCCGACCAAATACATTACAAAAACAGAGAGAATACCACTCAGCACTGAAGATAACCTCAAACTGAAGTCAGCATCCCCGAACAAAGACATCCATATCTTGAGATAAACGTAATAAAAGGGCATATGACAGTTTTTTATGGCTTCCTGAATAAACTCTGACGGAAAACTTCTTGATGAAATAAACCAGCCTATGTACTCGTCATTCCATAGTCCCTGAGGCTTATCAAGACACCAAAAACGAAGGGCAAACCCTACGATTAATATCAGAAACATCCAAAAAAAGCTTTTTTTAGCCATTATTTAACCTAATTCATTTTTTATATTATAATTATATTACATTTAAAAAAAAGTTTATAGAGTATGAAGCTTATAATTCAAATTCCTTGCTATAATGAAGAAATTACGCTACCGTTGACGTTGGCGTCATTGCCAAAGCGTATTGAAGGAATTGATGAAATAGAAACGCTTATTATAGATGATGGTAGCACAGACAGAAGTATTGAAATCGCAGAAAGTTTCGGAGTTAACCATATTGTCAGACTCCCAAACCATAAGGGACTCGCCAGAACCTTTATGGCCGGTCTACAAAAATGTATCGAACTGGAAGCTGATATCATTGTTAATACTGACGCTGACAATCAATATAACTCTGAGGATATAGAAAAACTTATTAAACCGATACTTGAGAAAAAGGCGGATATTGTAATAGGAACAAGACCTATTGAAAGAATCAAACATTTTTCACTTCTCAAAAAATTCCTTCAAAAAATCGGTTCATTTATGATAAGACTATTAAGCTCTACTGGAACAGAAGATGCTCCTAGCGGATTTAGAGCATTCACCAGAGAAGCCGCGATAATGATAAATGTTTTTGACAACTATACGTATACGTTAGAAACAATTATACAATCCAAATCAAAAGGCTTGATAATTGAATCAACGCCTATAAGGGTTAACGACAATTATCGAAAATCAAGGCTTGTAAAAAATATTTTTGAATACATCCGAAAATCAACATTCACAATGATTAGAATGTTCATAATATATAGACCATTCAGATTCTTTGCTATTATCGGAGGAATCTTATTTGCCCTTGGTATGGTCATTTGGGCCAGATTTTTATATTTCTACTTTTTTGCAAGTGCAACAGGGCACATCCAATCATTGATTTTTGCTGCAATCCTTATGATTATTGGTTTCCAGACAATTATGCTTGGAGTAATCGCAGACCTCCTTGCTATTAACAGGAAGCTTGTCGAAGATATCCAAATCAGAATAAAAAAACTAGAAAACAAATAGTCTTTTACAAATAGTAACTTGGCTATAAGCAGGCATTAATATTTTCAATATTATTTGAAATATGAAAAAATGTTTAATAGTAATTATTATATTGTTTTTCTTTCAAAATATAATTTACGCTGAGGATGAACTGATTTGGGATTACAAGAATGATGCTTTCATAAAAGAACTTTTAGAAGGCAAAACCAGCGAATCTGAAGCGGCAAAGCAAAAACTACTTGATGAAGAATTAAGTAAAAGTCTTGATATAAACTTAGTTTATACCAATCTAGCAGAGTGCCTAAAAACAGCTGTAGACAATAACTACAGTATAAAGACCAATGAAAGTAGAAAAAAGCAGCATTATTGGGAATACAAAAACGCTAATGCTCAATTTTTGCCTGACTTTTCATACCAATACACACTTCAATACATTGATGGAAAGTTCCTGGTAGGGGGTGTATTACTTGATAAGTTCGATGAATTGCCCATTCAAAACATATTTCAAATAGGATGGACTAATTTTCAGCTTGGAACAACTGTTATGGAAAACGTCCGAAGAAAACACACTCTTAAAGCAACTTACTCGACTCTGGACTACTCCAGAGATGAAATCATATTACAAACGACTCTGACCTACTATGACCTATTGAGCCAAAAGCTGCAGGTTGACGTTTACAAAACAAACTTATTTGACAGGCTTCAACAATACAAACTTGTTAAAGCAAAATACGAAGCCGGAATAGAAAGCAAATATTACGTAACAAGAGCCGAAGTTGAAGTAGCAAGAGCAAAACAAACATATATTACTGCTTTTAATAACCTTAGGCTCACTCAGGCAAAACTGGCAAATCTTATGGGTATTGAGGTTCTTGAAGCGGTATACCCTACAGAAACATCCATACAAACAAGAAAATTGATTGAAGACAAATTTACAATAAATTCACTTTATAACATGGCTATGCTCACAAGAGATGATATAAGAGCTGAGAAATCAAAAATTGAAGCACTAAAAGCAGAGAGAAGTTCAAACTATTTCGACTTCGCCCCAAGCACAACAGCAACCTACGCAAGATCTATGGTAGGAACTCCTGATTCCGGTTTTGGACCGAATACTACAATCTCCCTTTTTGCAACGATTCCTTTGGGAAAAAAAATGGGAATAGGAACTGCAACAACAATTAAAGCCTACAACGCCAGAATTGAAGCAGAACAATACAAACTTACAAATCTTACCAGATCAGTTAAAGAATCCATTCTTGGTTCTTACTATAATTCGAAATCTGCCTTGGAAAAAATCGAATCAGCAAAAAAAGAAGTTGAAGCTGCAGATGAGAGCGTAAGAATAGCGATTGTCAGAGCAAAAGTAGGTGAAGGTGTGTTCACAGATGTTATTCAGGCACAAACACAAAAAACCCTTGCTCAAGAACTTTTAATCAGAACCACCACAGAATACAATAAGGCTCAAGCTCAACTGCTGTTTGATTCTGGGATAATCAGCGTAAGTTCTATTCTTAACGGATATAAATTACCAACGATAAAAGCAACAACAAAACCATAAATTTTCAAGCAATAAAAGTATTTTAGCCCACTTGCATTTGTAAATATTTCTTAACAAATGCTAAATATTAAGAGAGGAAATGCCGATATACATAATATGAAAAATTATAACTACACAGGGATAATAACTTCGATTAATACAAATTGGTTTGACTTTATGCAAACAATAAATATCAGTATGCAAAAAAACGACACCGCAATAAAGTCAAATATGGAAAATGAGATACTTGAGCAGCCCTCTATTATAACGGAGTTGACCAAGAGATATATTACTCCTGAAAAATATATTTTAATCAATTTGCCATTAAACATAAAAAAAGTTGTACTAATTGCGAGCGGTTCTTCGTATCACTGCGGCTACATAACAGCCGAACTACTAAAAGAATACGCCAATTGCGACGCTGAATGCGTATACTCAAGCGAGTTTGTGCTGAACAAAAACATTGAAACAAACAAAGAAACTTTATTTGTGTTCATCTCTCAATCTGGAGAAACCAGTGATACATTAGATGCGTTAAAAAAAGTTTCAAAAATCACTGATAAAATTCTCTGTGTGACAAATAACGAAGATTCTACCATCTGGCAGTTATCTAATTACAAAATTCTCACCTATGCAGGCAAAGAACACAGCATCGCGTCAACAAAAGCAATGAGTGCACAGTTATTCTGCCTATACCTTCTGGTGTTGAAAATAATGTATTCAAAAAACATTGATATTCAAAGTGAAATAAACTATCTTCATAATATTCCTACATCACTGAATCACATTCTGGAAGACAGAAAAAGCATTACTGAGATAGCCAAAAAATTATCAAAATATCAAAATATCTCTATCCTTGGAAGCCGTGCATTCTACGCTCTTGCAAAAGAAGGGGCATTAAAAATAAAAGAAACTTCCTACATAAATACAACAGCATATCCGCAAGGTGAATTTATGCACGGACACGTAGCTATTCTCAACCAGAAATCAGCTGTAATAGCCCTTGTGGATGAAGAAAACGAAGCACTGATGATTAAGAACATCCAAAAAATTAAAGCGGATTATTCACCCTTCTTAATTGCAATATCTAACTCAGATAACACAAATCTGGAAAAATATTCCAACCATAATTTCAGACTAAGTTCTGAAACAAAGATATTTGCGATATTTGAAACTTTGATTATGCTTCAACTGCTTGCCCTTGAAATAGCGAAACACCTGAAAAGAAATATAGACAGACCTACTGGACTTAAGAAAGTAGTTATAAACTAATATTCTTCCGGCAAAAATTTAATATAATATGCGAGAAACAGCGGGATTGCCGAAATAATAAGCAATACATTCAGTATACCTATTTTTTGAGCCAGCAAACTAATCAATGGCAACAACAATCCAATAACACCCCAGCTAAAGCCTCCAATAAAGCCAGATATCATGCTTTTGTACTGAGGCATTGTCCTTTGTGCCATAACCATATTCAAAGGCACAGATAAAAAGCTGACATAACCAATTACAAGGAAAGGCAGCAAGCTTATAAACAAATTAAAACCCTGAATAAAATAAAAAACCAATGTCAATGGAAAGACCAATATCATTGATAGATAAAAAACTCTTTTTGAACCGAATTTATTCTCGACCATCGGACTGGTATATGTTCCAATCGTTCCAAAGAGCATAAAGAAAAACAAGATTATACCTATCTTAGAAGCATTAAACCCTATAGACTTCCAATAAAAAGGTAGGGTCAAACAGAATGAAGAAACAACCAATGACTTCAAAATAGAAGTCATCAATAATATATTCATAGTTTTATTTTTAAACATATCAGAAAAAGCCTGAAGTATAGAAACATCTGTGGTTTTTACTGCATACAAAGATACTTTGGGAACGTAGAAAAACATTGTAAATGCGGCAATAATACCGATTAAAGAGGCTACCGGCAAGGCTTTTAACCCCATAACATCAGTTATTGTAGAAGAAATAACGGGACCAAAAGCAAAACCTATAGTTCCCATCGCTATG
>JAEZLC010000060.1 GCA_023435965.1 Cyanobacteria bacterium OH_CDB_58
GTTAGAGACAGCACAAGTTTCTATTGCTAATACAATCGATCTTGTAAGAAACATTGATATGCCTGTAATGACTGCTAGCGGAATCACTACAACTACTGCTCCATTAGCATTTGCAGCAGGTGCATCAGCTGTAGGAGTTGGTTCTTCTGTTAATAAATTAGATTCAACAATTGCTATGATAGCTGTTGTTAGAACATTAGTAGAAGATGCAGCTAAAAGAGCAGAAAAAGCATTAGTTAATGCATAGTTAATTATAAATTAATCTCAAAAAGGTATGCCATGCATACCTTTTTGTTTAAGAGAGAGTTGTATTGAAATCAGAAGACAAAAATTGTATTTCTTATAAATATATTACACTTGAAGATTTTATCATAAGCCTTGATAGACTTACTCGTTTTAAGCATCCAAGCGAAAAATATTATAGAGTATTTAAAGATATTTTATTTAAATATCTAATTACACCTAAATTTACTAAAAAGATGTTGGAAACACTTCCTGAATCAGTGATTTCTTATTATGTAGGGCTTATTTGGAATGAATCCGTTCTCAATATTTCATCTGTTAATATAAAAAGAGACTCTTTTTATAAAATTATTAATCAGATTGATTCAATTTCATTTCGTGGATTTGATGCTGGTACTAGAACATTAATGAAGACAAAGCTAATAATTGCTCCCCTGTTATCTTTGATTGAATCTTACGATTCTCTACCAAAGAATTTAAGATTATTGATGGAGTTAAATAATAAATTATCTATTTCAGAATCTAGGGTCTCTGATACAGAAATATTGTCTTTAAGAAAAAACTCTAATCTAAAGTTTCCAATAACTAAACTGATATTAACTGAAGGAATAACAGAAGAAATTTTACTGCCAAAATTTGCTGAACTGTTAAATTACAACTTCGATAAAAATGGTGTCTACGTCCTTGGATCCGGCGGGAAAAGTAAAATGCCCGGCTTGTATGCAAAACTGAAAAAACAAGTAAAAATTCCGATTTTAATATTGCTCGATAATGATGCAAGTGAAGTTTATTCAATAATTAAAAAATCCATATTAAAGAAAGATAGAATTATACTTATAAACAATGGTGAGTTTGAAGATATTGTCTCTAAAAACCTGATAAAAAGGGCATTTAATAAAGATAACTATGACGTAGAGCCGATTAGAATTTCCGATTTAAACGAAACAAAGTCTATGTGCGAAAATATAAAAAATATTTATAAATCAAGAAAAATAGGAGAGTTTCAGAAGGCTCATTTTGCTAAATGCCTTGCACAGAATGCCTCTTACCTAACTGATGTAACAGATGAAATAAAGAATATTGTATCTGCAATCAGTTCTATTTAGCTTCTTTTTTTATGTATATTTCTTCGGGGTTATGAACAATGCCACCTAATTGCGTTGGGTATATGTTTTCAAATTTTTTGCGTATGGCAATAATTCTAAGGGGCGAATACAGGTATATTATAGGTTTCTCTTTGTATACTATTTCTTGATATTCATCATAAAGCTTTTTACGTTTATCAAAGTCTAATTTCAATGAAGCCTCATTGAAAATGTTATTTAATCTTTCTTCCCACGGCAAAAGCTTTTGGACTGTTTCGCAAGGAAATCTCTTGTTAAAAATGTGTAGAGGTCCATAAGAATACCATACATTTTTGCCAGAATGAGGTTCCAAAGCATTACCGGTGAAGCCTATTATAACAGCATCCCAGTCCAATGTATTAGTAATTTTATTTACTAGTGAATTAAATTCTATAGGTTTGAAGTTAACCTTCATTCCAAGGTCTTGCAGGTCTTGTTTGACCATAACACCTATAGCTTCTCTTTCGGTATTGCCGGCGTTTGTAATCAAGTCGAATTCTACAATATTACCTGCAGAATCTCTTAGGATACCTGACTTATCTTTTTTGAATCCTGACTCCGCTAATAATTTTTCTGAATACTTTAAGTCCCTCTTGTGACCTTTAGCTAATTTTTTATTTAAATATATTGAAGGAAGAGCTTCTGCCGTAAATAAAGGTTGACCAAGGCCATTTGCAATATTGAATACGATGCTCTCTCTGTCGATCGCATAATCAACGGCTGTTCTGAAGTTTATGTCGTTAAACCACTTTTGTTTAACAGGTGGGACATAATACTTGCCCGAGGGCGTTTTTCTCGTATTTAAGTTGAATGTAACAAACATCGTTCCAGTATCTGGACCCAAGTTGTATATTACATAGTCAGACTGCTTTTCAAGTTCCTTAAAACGAGCAACATCTTTACCCCTTAGACCAATCATATCTATTTCTTTAGATTCGAATTTCAGCAATTCATTGTTTAAATCACCCACAATTAAGAATATATATTTATCTAAATACGGTAGTTTATGATTATTTTTATCAATAATGTAATAGTTTGGATTTCTAACCATAACTACTCTTTGTGCCGGTACATATTCTTGCAGTCTAAATGGTCCGCTTGTTACCATTTTTTTAGGGTTGGTAGTCGTACCCCAAAAAGACTGAAAATATCGATTGCCTTTTAATAAAACCGGAGCTAACACGTGCCTAGGGGCAATTGGTGCATTTATAAGTCTTAAAAATGGAGCAAACGGCTTAAATGTTGAAAATTTGATGGTATATTTATCAATTTTTTCTATAACTGGCGGTACACCATCTACTATTATTGAATCACGAGTGCTTGTATTTCCAAATCCACCTAGTATAATATCATTCCAGGTAAAAACGACATCGTCAGCAGTAATCTCTTTTCCGTCTGACCACTTAATTCCTTTTCTAAGGGTAACTATATATGATTTATTGTCTGAAGAAACTTTTATCTCTTTTGCAAGTCGAGGGATTACTTCTCCCGTATAAGCGTCAGTGGTTACTAGTGAATCAAACATCAAGTCAGATATTTGTGACGAAGTAGCATCTTTGGATTCCCACGGGTTAAATGTCTTTGGTCCCTCTCCAATTGTTGAAGTAATTAAGCTTCCACCATATTCACCAACTTTACTCCTTGAAAGCAAGTAATCAACTCCATCTATTGTTTTCATTTTAGGTTCTGAATAATCAAGGTTTTTGGGCACAATATATTCCACAGATTCCTCTTTGAGAGCATCCGGTTCAGGCCTGTCTATTCTAAAACAAGAGATCAAGGTTATTGCAATCACTGCAACCAGTATAAGAAGTCTAGTATAAATTTTCATATTTAAACTTTATCATAAAACCCAATCTATAGTATATTCTACATGTCGATTTAATCAATTGACTCATTGATTAAAAATAACTATACTGATTAAGTAGTATTGGAGACATAATATGGAAATTTGGCAAGTTTGGTGCATCGCAGCATTTGTATTACTTATTTTAGAAATGTTTACGCCAGCATTATTTTTCTTAAATCTAGCTCTTGCAGCATTAATTGTTGCTCTCTTTAGTTACTTTGGTTTTTCTTTCGTAGCACAGGCTTTTGTTTTCTTGGTCGTATCAGTATCATTAATTGCATTTTTAAGACCATTTATTATGAAAAAACGCAATGGTAAAGAAAAACTTACCGGCATTAATGATAAATACATAAATAATGTAGCTAAAGTAGTACAAGAAGTTACAAAAGAAGAGGGTAGAATCGCAATATACGGCGAGGAATGGAATGCCCGCAGTGTAGAAGAAGAAGTAATTTCAGTCGGTGAAAAAGTTAAAATAGTAAAAAATGAAAATTTAATAATGTATGTAGAAAGACATGAGGATTAAACAATGAGTATTATTGCAGTTGTATTACTGGGTTTTGCTATTATTTTAGCTCTTAAAGGATTTAAGATAGTAAAACAAGCTGAAGTTATGATTATTGAACGACTTGGGAAATTTGAAAAAGTTTTAGATTCAGGTATACATTTTATTATTCCAATTGTTGAAGCACCTA
>JAEZLC010000112.1 GCA_023435965.1 Cyanobacteria bacterium OH_CDB_58
GTGCCCCTCGGAGATAATCTCTTCGAGCATTTCTTTTAAGTGCTCAAACTTTCCTGAGTGATTTATGCCTTTGACATTTTCTTTATCATAAAGCCTTGGGTGACAACAAATCTGACGAAGTCTAAGAAGTGCAGAGAAAATGGACATTCTGCTCTTTTCAAGTCCGTTTTGTTCAATAGATTTAAACAATTCTTCCTTAGTGCTATCAAGAACTTCAAGGTAGAAGTCTTTTTGCTCAGGCGTAAGCTCACAGTATGCAATATTTTCAACTTTATCCGGTAGGTCTTTGGCAACGTCTCTTTTCATACGTCTTAAAATAAACGGATATATTTGTGATTTGAGCCTTTTTTCAACCGCTTTATCCTCTCTTTCAACTATTGGAGAAACATATCTGTGATTGAATTCGGACTGATTGAACAGGAATCCGGGCATTAAGAAGTTAAACACAGACCAAAGTTCTTCGAGTCGATTTTCTATCGGGGTTCCGGACAATGCCAGCTTGTGCCTACAGTTAAGCCTCTTGACGCTTTGTGCAGTCATTGATTCCGCGTTTTTGATGTTCTGTGACTCATCAAGTATTACATATCTGAATTCTTGTTTTTTAAGTTTTTCGATGTCGCGTCTTATTAAGGCATAGCTTGTTATCACTACATCATATTTTTTAATATCTTTAAAGAGTTCTTTTCTTTCAACACCTGATAGTTTTAAGCATTTTAGTGACGGGGCAAATTTTTGTATTTCTGATTCCCAGTTAAAAACAACAGACGTAGGGCAAATTACAAGGTTCGGTGCTTGTTTGTCTTTTTCTTTTGCTTTTTGAATTAAAGCAAGTGCCTGAAGGGTTTTGCCTAGACCCATGTCATCCGCTAATATTCCATTTAAACCGTATTGGTATAAGAACCATAGCCATCCAAAACCTTTGACTTGATATTCCCTGAATTCAGCGTTGATTCCTTTTGGAAGGGTAGCATTATCCATTGTTGAGAATGTTGAAATCTGTTTCCAGAATTTAGAAAACTTGCGGCTCATCTTTAATGTCATTCCGAGGTTTTGCATTTCGGAAACAAGTCCTGCTCTGTATGTTTTCACAATGTATTTGTTATCATCATTTTTATAGACATCAAATGTATTAAACGATCTTAATAATGAATATATATCCATCGCCGGCAACTCTGAAAATCCGTCATTTTTGATTCTGACATATTTGTTGCCTTCTGTAATCAGGCTATAAACTTCATCGAACGGTATAATGTTTGTTCCGACTTTCCCATATAATTCAATCTCGAAGCTGTCTGTCGTATTGAGGGCAAAATCTAGACCGGCACAAAGCTCAAAAGGCTTGTCTGCAAGGTTAAAGAACGACATGTCATCTTTTTCTTCAAATATCCAGCCTTCTCCTGCCTGTTTTAGATAGTAGTTGTAAAAGTCTATTGCATTTTCTTTTTCTAAAGCCAGGTTGTTAGTCTGCATCGGTGCAAACTTGCAGGTTAGAAGCATTTGATACGCGGCTTCTTCATGTTTTGTGTTTCTTCTAACCCAGTATAAAAGATCTTCTTTTGGTTTTTTAATGGTAACATAAGGGCTTTTTCCGGCTGATTTTGAGTATGGAACTCGAGTTCCGTCGTAATCAAAATCTAATGAAGCCTTTAGTGAACCGTCATAATCTAATCCCATAGTAACAATGTTAATAGGCGGTTTTTGCTCTAAAGTCAACCTGTCGATGGCTTCGGTGACTTCGCAGTCCATTATTTCTCTTAATTTTGGAAGCTCTTCATATATGAATTTTGCACCTTCCGCATCTTTTACATCCGTAAATGTTGCCTTAACAAGGTTTTGAGGAAGCACAGATACAGCAATGTTTGTCGGGAATATAATATTTTTATATCTGCCCCATTTAAGTTGCCTTGAGAAATATCTTACCTCTTCAAACGGTAAAAGTTCATCTTTATCCGGTCTTTTCCAATATAGTGACAATAGGACGTTTCCTACCATTGAGAAATTGACGGAGAGAACAAGTCTCCATTCTTGATCGGTGAACTTCAATTTCTTTTTGCTTTTACCGTCAAGAACATCTTCTGCTTTTGATAGAAGTTGAAAAAATCCATCGAATTTTACGATAGGAATATCATACCAGCCTGCTTTTTTATCCAGCCTTGAGTTTTTAAGGAGCATTTGAAACAATGCCAGTTCAACTTTTTGTGCTGTGTTTAATTCAAAATTTACATCAGCTTTTTGTGCAGCAATAACGGCTTTTAATATTGCCTCGATATCTCGGATTACTTTCCCTGTAGTTCTGTCCATTACAAGGATAGAGAAGAAGTTCTGCCTTCTTTTAGGATTAAAGTGGAAGATGTATCCGCCGGTGGGGTTTTCGCACGGCTCAATTATCTCATCCGACATATCAATCGGTACTTTAAATCTTTTTTGTAAAAATTCATCGTAAGTTCTGTCTTCAATGGCTTTTAACCCAACAGCTATGGCGTGTTTGCACCATTTTTCATCTAAAGGACATGAACATTTTGGTTCTACTGAACCTTTTTTAAAATTTAATTCTGTTTCGTAAAAAGCCTTGAAATTGCCTTTAACTTTGGCTTTTAAAACATTCTTTACGAGCTCCACGTCTTGGACTTGAGACTTTTGATGGTACTCATATCCTCGTCTCCAGCTGCCCGGTTTCGATTGTTCTTTTATATATTTAAAATTGAAGTTACAAACACTCATAAGTTCTTTCGAATAATATCTGCACACTCAGAAGCACAAAATCCTCTTAAAGCTCAACGCTGAGCAGTGTAAAACTATAATTAACTGCTATCCTATTCTCATTATACATAAAACCTAAAAAATAACAACTCCTATCTGAATTCCTTTATTTACATAAGTTTTGTTAAAAATTTCATTATAGCTTCGCCGTAGAAAACAACAACAAAAGTCATGATTAAAAGGCTTGGACCAAACGGTAAATATGTAAGTTCAGTGCTGGTTTTTGTTATTTTAGTGAGTTTGGTACAAGCAAAACCTCCTGACACAACAATAAGCAGTGCTCCTATAGATTGTGCATAAACATTTAACATGTTCACATACATAAGACTTTTGTAAATTATGGTTATTAAGATGAATAAAATCAAAGAAATTACAAGGTTCTTTTCTTTATTCTGCCACATTTTTTTGATGAACCCCGGAAAAATGAGCAGAACTTGAAAAAATACGCTCAGCATCAGTACTAGAAAAAATGGTTTCGGCCCTACTAGAGCTCCGATCCCAGCTGCTATAAATGTATCGCCTTCTCCAAAGGCTCTTTTTTTCGCAAAAAGATAGCCAAGTCTTGCAATAGTTTCCATTACAAGAGCCCCAAGCAGAAGACCTATAAGGGAAGTAACTATTTGTTTGTTTATTAGATTAAAAAGTAGAGCGATTACTATAAAAGATATTGTATGTGCATCAAAAACAACCTTTTCTTTTATGTCGGTTACCGCGATCACAATTGCTAACGAAACAAGAATCAAAAGGAAAAATGCGGTAAAAGAAAATCCAAAAGTCATAGAGATTGCCAAAAAAGACAGTCCGGTAATCAATTCAACAATCGGGTACTGGACGCTTATTTTTTCTTTGCAGTCCCTGCATTTACCCCTCAATATGAGGTAAGATAATATTGGCACGTTGTCATAAAATCTTATTAATTTGTTGCAGTAGGGGCATTTTGAAGGAGGAAGAACTATTGATTCTCCTGTAAATGATCTTGATATGACCACATTGAGAAAACTACCTATACAAACCCCAACGATAAAAACGAAAATATAGTAATAATATATTAATGTCATTAAATAGCCTTATTCTTATCTTCTTTTTTCTCTGATATTATTTCAAACAATTGTTGAAGAGCTTTTCTTAACCTTCTTGAAACTTGCATTTGAGAAATTCCAAGTTTTGCAGCTATTTGCGTTTGGCTCATATCTTCAAAATAGTTTAGTTTGATAACTTCTTGAAGTTTTTCATCCAAAATGCTTACAGCGTCTGAAATTAATATCTTATCTTCTTGAAAAGAAGCCAAATTCTGGTAATTGTTATCTGCTATTTTATCCCCAAGAGGTTGATAGTCGTCATCCCCTACAGAAACTACTTCATCCAGGGAGATTGTTTTTCTTCTTCTTTCCACATCGATGACTTCTTTGATTTTGCCGATTGGAGTATCTAATTCTGATGCTATATCCAATTCTGAAGGGATGTTTCCGGATTCATCTTTCATTTTTTTTATGATTTGGTTAACCCTGTATGCCAGCTCATGGATTTCTCTGGGAGCCTTAATCATAGATGCTTTATCTCTTAAATAATGCCTTATTTCTCCGGTTATTAAATATGTAGCATAAGTCTTGAAGTTTTCACTTACTTCAGGGTTATAGAGTTTTATTGCCTTAATTAAACCCATACTGCCCACTTGAATAATGTCTTCAACAGGGTCGGTGTTTCTTCTGGCTAGACCTCTTGCAATCTTTTTTACTAAAGGCATTGCTGCCATTGCAATAACGTTTTGAAGTTGTTTCTTGAGCTTTGCATCAGTCGTGGACTTGTATGTCGCAAGCCAATCTTTAATCTCTTGAAAATTTATCTCTTGCTGCATAAACTGAAAAGTCCCTCTCTAATTTACAGCCCAATTATATTATATATGACTTTCGATTAAAAGAATATCAGATATTTGAACTATAATTTAAAATTATGCGGTAAAAGCTCGTTGATGCAATACGATACGGTTTTTGAATCTTCATCTTCCAATATGATTTTTGTATGCTGACCTTTTTCGAATTCGTACACCCATTGTCTGCAAGCTCCACAAGGTGAGCAAAACTTTGTGTTCGGAGAATATATGGCTATTTTTATAAGATCTGAACATTCGCCCGCTGCTATAGCGTTTGAAATAGCGTTGCGTTCAGCACATAACGCCAAGCCGTAGCTTGCATTTTCAACATTGCAACCCAAATAATAGTTGCCGCTGGAGTACAATGCACAAGCTCCTACTTTGAATTTTGAATAAGGGGCATATGCTTTGTTAGCCGCCTCTTTTGCTAATTCTAATAATTCTTCGTCTGTCTTCATGTTTTTCCTCACAGATATTTTTTTTAGGATGTAAATCAATACTACTACACAATACATTAAAATCGACTTATATATTTGCTTTTTTAGATAAGATGCAAGAAAATCCTTTATATAAAGGATAAAAAGAACCTCACTATAAAAGATAATGTTAGTAATTAAATATACTATGGGATAATTATGAATTCTTTTCTTAAAAACCTAACGGGATTAGCAATAATATTTTTTTCTTGCACTATGTCTGCTCAATCTCAAGAAATAATGGCAATACTTAGTGATAATCTAAAACCTGTTTCGACGAATTACATAATTTATCCTGAAACATCAAACTTGATATCTCAGGAAATCTCAAATAGAATGAACCTCAACGGGCATATTTAGGCACTTCCTGTTTGCAATTCTATCAGTAATGCCCAGAAGCAGTCACTCGATGATGAAGTCATTACATTTGTAAAAGAATACAAATATACTTACAACCTTAATTACGAAATCCTGAGAAAAATCGCGAATAAACTAGGTGCTACCTATATTTTATTAGTGAGTTCAAGTCTTGATACTGAGACAAGCTTTCTGAAGGAAACTATTTGGAGCAAAATATCCATAGCAGGAGAGAACTCAGTAAATCCGAGTTATAGGATAGTAACTCACATAACATTAATAGACCCTAAAAATGAGCTTATATTGTTTGAAAAGAACTATGACAGTATTCTTGTTGGGAGAGATTTTGATTTGGCGATTCCTACTTTTTCTCCGTCGCCTATGCAACTCAAAAAAATACACAAAGTCTCTGTAAGCTTGGCAAATAACGTAACTCCAATAATAGAAGCGAAGATAATGCCGGAGCTTCTTCCTGTGCAAGAT
>JAEZLC010000201.1 GCA_023435965.1 Cyanobacteria bacterium OH_CDB_58
GCTAAAGAGATTTTTTGGATAAACAACAAAACAACTACTAATAAAAAAACTTTAAATTTCAATGGTGCCCCTAATTTGTTATCACGGATTTATTAATATAGTATGACTCAAAAAGATGAATAAATCCTGTCTCGTTTTCTCCCTTATTTTCATCTGTTATAAGATTATAAAGATCCATCATGGAGTAATTACTAAGAATGGTTCTATGCTCTTGATTTAAGATAGTGTCGTACTCCGTAAGGAATATATCAATAATTCTATCGCAAGATATTGAAAGGAACGCGTCTACAACCATCTTGTCAAAATGAGCGTTCATGCCTTGTATAAGAATATCTATTGCGTTTTTTATCGGCATTTTGTCACGATAATGACGAACAGATGTTATTGCATCAAAAACATCCGCAACAGCCAAAATCCTTCCGCCAACTGGAATGTTTTCTCCACTAAGCCCTCTGAAGTAGCCTGTACCATCAAATTTTTCATGATGAGAGGACGCTATATCAACAACATCTTCAAATGATTTTGAAGTGCTGATTTTACTGAGAATATCATGAGTAATTTCGACATGTGTTTTTATGTGATCGTACTCTTCTGGCGTCAATCTTCCTTCTTTTTGCAAAACGGAATCTCGAATTCCAATTTTTCCGATATCGTGCAAAAGTGCGGCCTTAGAGATTGACTGTATTTTTTCATGCTCTATTTTCAATTCTTTAGAAATGATTTCAGCGTACATTCTAACTCTTGAAGAATGACCCGAGGTAATTTTATCTCTTGCATCTATAGATGCAGCCAATGTATCTATGAAGCTCGAAAATAGTGCTTTTTGTTCTTCGAGCATTTTTTGCTGGCGATTAAAAAGAATATTGTTTTCTAGAGCAATCCCTGCGTTGGATCCTATCGTCACGAGCAGGTCTTCGTCTTGGTTTGTAAAATCACCGTTAAATTTGTTCAAGACCTGAAAAACTCCGATTATTTCATATTTGATGTTTCTTATAGGCATACACAAAATATTATTTGTTTTGTACCCTGTCTGAATATCGATTTCCTTATTAAATCTCGAATCTGTATAAGCATTTTGGATATTTATAGTTTCGCCGCTTAAAGCCACATGTCCTGCCAGACCTTTATCTATCGGAAATCTAATTTCCTCGCTGCCTATACCAAGTGCAATTCTTGACCATAATTCATTTTTTTCTTTGTCTATCAGAAACACTGTACATCTGTCAGCATTCAATACAAGCCTTGTTTGTTCTGCAATTGTAGTTAAAAGAGTATCCAGGTCAATCTCTGCACTGATTGTTCTGGGAATTTTCAACATTGCCAGCATCGGGTCTGAAGGTAACTCTCCTGGTTGAGAAGGGGAGTTGTTTCTTTCAAAAGGTTTTGCTAGAATTTCTTCGTTCTGTTTTTGTAAACTGTTGTGAATAATGCTAAGCCTATCTAAAGAAGACATACAAGTCATCTCTTGAGCCAGTTTAACGCCCTTATTAAGGTAATAATAAGCTTTTTCGAAGTTTTTAAGCTCTAAATTAACATAAGCTAATGATTCATAGGTTCTAAGTTTTAAATACGGGCACTTATCCAGCATAGAATCAGCCCTATTCAAATATAACAATGCTTCTTGGATATTACCCTCTTTTAGAACGACCTGAGAAAAGGCATATCTGTTAACACCACCCGAAAATTCGCAAGAAGTAGTATTTGCGAGATATTTTGCATCTTCCAGTATCAAAAGACATTTATAATAAGTTTGAGGCTCAATCATGTACTTGAGAAGCCCCATAAAAGACAAACAGATTGAAACATTCTCCAAAGAGTTGATTTCTAAAAACCTTTTGTGGGCTTCTGCAATAAGCGAATAGCTCTCTACGTAATCATTTTTCTCATAAAGCTCTAATGCTTTATCAAACAATTCACTCACTTGAGAAACGGAATAATTTATATCTTCATTAAGATTATTTTTAAGCATTATTAAAGCCTTAACAAACTATACTTTTAATTATACAATATATTTAAGCAAAAGATAAATATTGATTGGAAAAAATATGAAAAAAGTCAGCATTCTGGTTCCCGTTTATAATGAGTTTTCTACTTTAAACAAAATGATTGAAAAAATAGAGCAAGCTTCTTTCTGCAATATGGAAAAAGAAATTATTCTCATAGATGATGCTTCTACAGACGGTTCAACCGGTCTTTTAAAAGAACTGGAGGCAAAATACAAAGTGCTTTATCACGAAAAAAACCAAGGCAAAGGTGCTGCCCTCAGAACAGGACTTAAAGAAATAACAGGCGATATTGTAGTTATTCAAGATGCTGATTTAGAATATGACCCTAACGACTATGAAGAACTTATAAAATTAATACTTGAAGATAGAGCTGATGTCGTTTACGGCTCAAGACTGAGCGGCGGCAAACCTTCTCGCTCGTTCATGTTCACTCACTTACTGGGTAACAAGTTCCTGACACTATTAACAAACGTTCTATACAACACTACCCTTACAGACATGGAAACATGTTATAAAGCATTTAAAGCAAGTTTCATAAAAGACATAACAATCAGATCAGATAGATTCGACTTCGAACCCGAAATTACAGCAAAAGTCTTAAAAAAACGTGCTAGATTATATGAACTTCCTATCTCTTACTACGGAAGAGAATATGATGAAGGTAAAAAAATTACTTGGAAAGACGGTCTTCACGCAATAATTGCGTTGATAAAATATAGATTTACTGACTAATTTTCAAAATTATGGAATTATTAGCAAAAAATATTTTTAGCGTATTTTAAATATAAGATAATAATTGACAGCAAGATAATTTCGATTTATATTCTAATTATCAAAAGGAAACAATAAACTTTATGAATTTTATTTCACAATCAACAGATATGATGACAATGATGATGCAAGGCATGTACGGATTCGGCAGGCCAAGTTTGTTGTTGAGATAATAATTCAGATTAAATAACTCAAAAAACAAACCGCCTGTACGAAGGGCGGTTTTTTTAATTAATAAATAAAGGAATAATTGATTTTATGAAAATAATTTTTAACACAAACACTATGATGACAATGATGATGCAAGGCATGTGCAAGTTCTGCAGGCCAAGTTTGTTGTTGCGAATGTGATCCTTACAGATAACACCAAAACAAACCGCCTGAGATTAGGGCGGTTTTTTAATATTGAAATTTACAAAGGAAAACAACAATGACAACTATAAAAACAAACATACAAGCAAAATCAAATCAATACAAAACAAGTTTTAAATCAAACGGCGATTTCTTATTCAAAACTCTGGACAAAACACTAAAGCCACTAGACAGCTTTATAAAAATGCAGGAAAACCTCTCAAGCACAAGATTTATACAGGACACAGCAACCAACTGGGCACCTAAGGCAATTTTTTCAAGAAGCAAAGCAGATCTTGCAGAAATGAGCTTTTTAGAATTTTTAGAATCAGGATTATTTTATTTCGCTCCGGGTTTGCTCGGAGAGTTTGTCGCGAGAAGACAAATTTTTTCAAAGTTTCTGCCTAAAGAATCAAGGAAAGAATTAAACAAACATATTTCAAAAAGTACAAGTGAAATTCTTTCAAACTCAGATCTGGTGAATAATGGAACCGCCAAAAAGATTGTTCCTATCAAAGCGGCAATTGTTCTCAGCTGTATCTGTATACCTGCTGCAGAGTACGCTTTAAGTTTTGCCAAAAATCTATTTACTTTAAAAGTATTCAAGCAAGCTGATTTCAACAACATTGCAAATCTTGAGAAAAACAAACCGGAAAGCAAAGACAAGCAAGAAAAGGTAGAAAAAAGTGCTAAATCACACATCAAAAAAGCAGCATTATTTTCTCTGGGAGGATTTGCCGGTGCCTTGTTGTTGGCAGGCTTCGGACACAAATCAGATAAGCTTCAAAAACTCAGCAAAACAATTTTATCCCCGGGAGAATCGATATATTCGGGGCTTGAAAAACTGGGAGTCAATTCTAAAAAACTCCAAAACTTTTTGAAAACATACGTAAATTTTGATTTCGATTCAAACAAAGGCAAGCTAGGATTAAGCAAAGGCCAATTAGCAGTAACGACGATTTCAGGATTGTTCGGCTACAATTCAGCAGCTAAAGATCGTGGAAGACTGGATCAACTTGAAGTCTGGACTAGAGTGCCGCTTGTTGTTTTCTATACGATATTCGGAAGCTCACTATTTGAAAACGGATTCAAACACATACTTCATAAGAAAAATATATTTCCTGAACTAATCAAAAAAAATCAAGAAAATATACTAAACGTACCATCAAGAAAAGAACTCCCAGAATTAGCCATAAAATTGGCAAAAGAAAATGGAACAAAGGTAGAAGATGAATTCAAAAAACTCCTAAAAGGAAAAGCGACAATAACGGCTGTTCCATACCTATTCAGTCTTGTTTTTATGGGATTTACTCTTGCCGGAATCAGCAGACTTTGGACACAATACAGATTCAACAAATCAAAAAAAGAAACAAATGTTCAACCTTCTTTTAATACTGGTTTTTTCGCAGTTAATAAACCAAACGTATTTAAAGGATTCAAATAAATTAAAAAGATAGCTATAACCGGCTATCTTTTTATTACTTTACCTGCCTTATCAACATTAACTATATCTGCATTCATAATGTAGCCCTTCACTTT
>JAEZLC010000250.1 GCA_023435965.1 Cyanobacteria bacterium OH_CDB_58
GCGTTATCCAATTAATTATTTCATTAACTAAACTCTCTGAGATCATAAAATACGTGCCTTATCCCGTTATTTCTGGATTTATGAATGGAGTTGGTGCTATTTTGATAATCTTGCAAATAAGCCCCCTTTTTGGAAAAAGGATTTTATCATCTCCGATAGATACTATTTTAAGCGTACCATCAATAGTTTCCTCTCCTAATTTCGAGGCCATCGGACTTGGCGTTTTAACTCTTATTATATGTTTTGCTATTCCTAAAAAATGGAACAAAATAATACCTTCTCAACTTATTGCCCTAGTTTTGTGCACATTTATTGCCATTAACTACAATTTTGATGTAGATAAAATCGGAACGATATCAATGAGTTTCCCCAAGCTTAATATGCCTTTAATAGGGTTAGAAGACCTTATTAATATGCTACCTTTAGCTTTGACTCTAGCTATCGTTTGTTCCACAGAAACCCTTCTTGCGGCACTTGTAGTTGACTCTTTATCAAAGAAAAAGCTTGAAACAGAACCGATTCTTGCAGCTCAAGGGTTAGGGAACCTTATCTCAGCAATGACGGGATCGCTTATTGGTGCCGGGGCATCAATGAGAAGTGCAGCGGCAATCAAAACGGGTGCCGAAACAAAACTGGCAGCTTTGATAAACCCAATAATCCTACTATTTATCGTATCAAAGCTTTTGGCCTTTACAGAACAAATACCACTTCCGGTTCTTGCAGGAATCCTTATTAAAATTGGATTTGACATAATAGATACAAAGTTTTTAAAAGTAATAAAATACGCACCAAAAGACGACTTGTATGTCCTTATTCTTGTATTTTTCCTTACGGTATTTTACAACTTGATCTTTGCAATCGGTTGCGGGATAACTCTAGCAGCACTACTTTATGCAAAAAGAGTTGCCGACAGAACAAATATAGAGGTCAAAACCGTAAAAGATCTGAATATATTGCAACTGGAAAAACAGTTAGAAAAAGATTATCAGTACAAAATCCGTGTAGTTCATATTGACGGGCAATTTTTCTTCGGAAGTGCAACTCAGATAATATCACAGTTTGAAGAACTGCTGGGAACCAAATATCTCATCATAAATTACGAAGACAAAAATCTGCTCGATATTTCTGCAGTATTTGCTCTGGAAGACATAATCATAAGGCTTCAGAGCCAAAAGATAAAATCAGTTCTTGTCATAAAAAATTCTGAAGTGCTTAACCAACTAAAAGACTTAAAAATTGTCTCTCAAATCGGGGAAGAAAATATCTTTTACAACGAAATCGAAGCCATAGACTATTGTAAAACCCACATTGAAGAGAAAATCAAAAGAAAAATTATTCAAAAAATCAAAAGTAATATACCAAGACTATGGAAAAATGAAAAAAAATAATTACAATAAAAATATGAAAAATATATTATCACTTATCATTTGCTTAATCAGTCTAACGCTTACTCAACTAAACGTTAGTGCACAAAATGTCCAGACAGGCAGTCAATTCATTCAAAAAGGGACGTTCATAAGGGGTATTACCCCGACTGAAATATCCACGTCAACTAACGATATTGGAGATGAAGTCGTTTTCATAAACACTTCGGATATGTATTTGGAGAACACCAATGCAATTCCGAGAGGTTCAAAGCTCACCGGGGTAGTTGAGGACATCAGAGAACCTGTTCAGGGCACTAATGCTGCTATTAAAATCAAAATAGACACAATCACAACACCTGATAAGAGAACATTGAAAACTGAAGCGTATGTATTTGGTGACAATGACAACTATCTAGGAGGAGAAATAACTCCACCGCTTTATTACCACAAGATTCCGCATTATACAAAAGGCTGGAATGAAGGCGTACTTCAATACACCCCATCGAACGTAAGAGGATTCGGCCAACACAAGACAATTAAAGCCGGAAGCGAAGTCTTTATAATTCTCAACGACAATTTGAAAATATTCTAAACAACAGGTATAATTTATTATAGATATAGTAAAAGACAAGATTAAGTAAAAGAAGGAGAATAGAATGGGTAAAAAAGCACTCGCAAGCGTACTCTTAGCAGGAACAATCCTAAGTGTTAATACTGGATTCGCAGCACCTAATTATCAGGTTCAACCGAATGTGCCGCAATACGGAACTCAATATGCTCCACAGTACACTCAGTCATACACGCCACAAACTTATGTGCCACCACTTAAGGGCCACGTTTTTATGGTTCCGGCGGGAGCGAATATTCCGGCAGTTACAACTTCTGAAATAAGCTCTGCATTTATGACATTGGGCCAAAACGTATCTGTTGCCTTAGGAAGCGATTATTATTACAACGGACAACTTGTCGCCCCAGCAGGAAGCCAAGTTAACGGAAATATTATTCTTCTTAGAAAAGGCGGAATGGCTGGCAAAAACGGTCAATTAAAAATAAGATTCACAAACATATTAACACCATACGGTCAAATGATTCCTATCTCAGGAACAGTAAGAACTGATGATGGTACTGGCATTCTTTACGCGGCTACCGCAAAAGACACCGCAAAAGACTACGCCAAAGACCTTGCAATCGGTGCAGCCGGTGGTGCTTTAATGGGAACAATTATGGGACCTCTTTCTGGCGGCAAAGTTGGAAAAGGTGCCGCATTAGGTACAGCAGTAGGTGCCGGACTAGGTTTAGGCAAATCAGTTATCGACAAAGGAGTTGATGTAAATATTCCTGCTAACTCAAAACTCGATATTGTAATTGACCAACCTATCACTGTAAACTGTACTCCAAAATATTAAGTTAAGTAGGCTATTTGTTTTAGCAAACCATTTTTGTTAAACTAAAATAGATTATACTGGAAGACTTGGGGAAAAATGGCATTATTAGGAAAAAAAGTTGATTATTTCGACGAAGAACTGGATGGAGCTGAAGAATATCAGATCCCTTCAGTTTTTCGCGATAATCATAAAGAATTATCTTTAAAAAAATCAATATTTTTATCAACTATACTCCACCCGACAATAGTTGGCTTAGCTTGGCTTTTGGTCTTTATTCTTACAATTATGGGGATAAATATAGCACTGTTTGACAAGCCGGAGCCAAAACCTAAAGATATTGAATTTGTATTGGTAGATAAAGAAGCAATGCCAATTAATAAAAAAACACCGTACAGGGCTGACAAAAACTCGAGAGCCGGAGGAAAACACGATCCTACAAAGAAAGTATCTCTTCCACAAGCAGCAGCTCCTAAAGCCCCTGCACAAAAAGCGGCTGCACCTGCTCAAAAAGCACAGCCGACAAAACAAGTAAAACAACAACAGCCCCAACAGCAACAACAAAAACAAAAAGTGCAGCCTAAAAAGGCAGCACCAAAACAAACGACTGCGAAACCAAATAAAACAGAATATCCGATGGAAGCACCAAGACCAACTCCTAAACCGGCGGCACCTCGTCCTACAGCGAAACCAAAATCCGAGTTTGCGATTCCCATACCAAAATCAGCTATACCTAAAGTAGCAATGCCTTCAGGGGGTCCTATAACTTCTTCGCAAAAAGGAACAAGCTCTGGTTCATCAGGTCACAGTTCAGGTGCACCTTCGCCAAGTTTTTCACCTAGCTCTTCAAGCTCTGGTGCAGGGAAAAGCACGGGAGGGGGGAGATTCTCAGGTTCACACGGTTCTAGCAGCGGCAATATTGGGAACCCTGGGCCAGGCAATCCAAAAGGAGCTCCAGGAATTGATGCTCTCAGAGAGCCGGATTTTGGGCCTTATATGAGAGAGCTTCAACGCAGAATAAAAATGAACTGGGATCCACCTAAAGGGGATGAAAGCAAAAGAGTAGTACTACTATTCTCTATAAGCCGTGATGGAAGATTATTAAGCGTAAAAGTCCACAAATCATCAGGACTAGCATCCGCGGACAAAGCGGCTATAGCAGCAGTTCAACTCACTGCCCCATTCAAACCTTTACCACCGGAATATAAAGGAAGCAGTGTAGATATTCAATTTACCTTCGACTATAATGTCTTTGGTGCATCAAGATACTAATTAAGCAAATATAAACAGAAAATGAGGATATAAATTATGGAACTTTTATTACATTCAATTAAACTGGACTGGCCTGTACTTTTACCAATTCTTGTCTGCTCTATATTAACTATAGCAGTTGCAATCAACAGATTTTCTTTTTACAACAAAAACAAACGTGACGTTGTAATGTTCATCCCTAAATTGCAAAAAGAACTTGCAAGAGGAAGACTGGAAGGTGCTCAAGCACTAAGTATTCAGTTAGGTGGGGTAATCGGAGAAGTCACAGAAGAAGCTGTAAGGATATTCTCAGAACAGAAAAAAGGATTCTCAAGATCTTTTGATATCGCAGCAAACCTTGCTACAAGAAAGTTAGAAACACACTTAACAATCCTAGGTACAATTGGCGGTGTTTGTCCTTTCTTAGGTCTATTCGGTACAGTAGTAAGAATTCTTTATACTTTCCAAGATCTGGCAACCCAAGGCAATCAGTCAGCAGCAGTAGCAATGGGTATCGGTTCGGCACTTATTGCAACAGCTTTCGGTTTGGGAGTTGCGATTATTGCAGTTATTCTTTACAACACATTCCAATCAACAGTCAAAAGATATGAAGATGACTTCCAATTGATAAAACTTCTGTTCTTAAGTTTTGTTGATTCAGAAGAAGAAGTTTCTTTAAACTCACAATCTAACATAGCACTATAAAACCCACGAATAGGATAATAAAATGTCTTTAAAAACATCAAAAGGCAAAAACGCAATGTTCACAGAAATAAATATCACTCCTCTGACTGATATATTTCTTGTATTGCTGATAATAATGATGGTTATTGCTCCTACTTTTCAAGCAGTAGACAACAGCATTTCGATACCTGAAATCAACAGCGGAATCTCCATCGAACAGAAAAATGCGACGATTTCCGTAACCAAAGAAGGTAAGTTTTATCTAAACGGAACGCCGATTAATGACGCCAATCTTCTCGCAGAGCTTCAGAAATTAAAACCGTCTCTTGAAAAGAAAGAAGTTGTAGTCAAAGCTGACACTAACGTTAAAAATTCTGAAATAATGAAAATTATGAAAGCAGCTCAAGAAGCTGAATACACAAAATTGGTTGTTGCAGGAGAGCCTCTTTCAAAAAAAGAGCAGAAGAAGCTCACAGAAACTCCTGAACAAGCTGAAAACATCAGTCATGCACCAGAGGCAACTACAGCCACAACTTCAACCAGTGAAAGCAGCAACCCTTCAGAATGGATAGAATAAGAGGATATAATGTCTAGACAAAGAGATTCTTTCAACGAAATAAACATAACTCCGCTAACAGATATTTTTCTTGTTCTGTTAATCATAATGATGGTTATAGCCCCATTGCTAGATCAACAAGGACTTAATCTTGCTGTTCCAGACATGGTAGAAGCTCAAAACATAAAAGAGTCAAAAACAATATCTGTTGTAATAGACAACCACAACAAATATTTTATAGACAATCAAGAAATATCAGAAAATACGCTTCAAGAAACAATTAAAACAAGAATAAAAGACTTCCCTGACGGCGTTCTTATACAAACAGAACCTGAATCAACCCACGGTGCGGTTGTTAAGCTTATGGACGAGGCCAGAAATGCAGGAGTTACTAATATTTCAGTTACTGAAATTTAGTTCTTTTATAAAGTTTTTTTAATATAAAAACCAAAATAGAAAAAAGGGCTTGAAGAAAAAATATGTTTTTCTTATCATAGTATAATGAAATGATTTTTAATAGAAGGAAATAGTCATGAACCCAATAGTACAATCACTAGCAAATGAATATCTTGATAAAGAATTACCAGAATTAAACCCTGGAGACACAGTTAAAGTTTTCGTTAGAATTATCGAAGGAAACAAAGAAAGAACTCAGGCTTTCGAAGGAACTATAATTAAAAAACGTGGTTCTGGAGTTGGCAAAACTATCACTGTAAGAAAAATTTTCCAAGGCGTTGGCGTAGAAAGAGTATTCCCAGTATACTCTCCTCGTATAGAAAAAATTAGCATCATAAGACGCGGTGACGTTAAACGTGCTAAACTTTACTATTTAAGAGAAAGATCTGGTAAAGCGACTCGTATTAAAGAAAAAATCGAAAGAAAATAGAATTATTATTCTAAAAATATATAAAGCCATAATCAGTAAAGTTAAGTACTTGAGGTTATGGCTTTAAATTTAAGGAAGAACACAGGAAAAAAGCATGTCACATATCCACTGGTACCCTGGACACATTGCCAAAGCAGAAAAAAAACTAAAAGAATTAATAAACCTCGTTGATGTAGTTATCGAAATACTAGATGCGAGGATTCCTGAAAGCTCTTCATACCCGGGAATAGAAAAGCTTATCGGATCTAAACCTCGACTTATTCTGCTCAATAAGTCCGATTTGGCAGATTCGGAACAAACAAAAAAATGGCAAAAATACCTTAAAGAAAAAACTGAGTATCCTGTTCTTTTAACAAGTGCAAACAATTTAAAAGACTTGTCTCAAATAGTAAACAAGGCTATTGAGTTGAGTCAGCCAAGTATAATTAAACTTGTTCAAAAAGGTCTTTTACCAAGAGCAGCAAGAGCAATGGTAGTAGGAATGCCGAATGTCGGAAAATCCAGCATTATAAATAAACTAATAAGAAAAACAAAAACAAAAACAGGAGCTAAGGCAGGTGTAACAAGGCAACAACAATGGGTTAGAATCAACCCTAAGCTCGACTTACTCGATACTCCGGGGATAATTCCACTAAAACAGGAAGAACAAGAAAAAGCCAACAAGCTTGCTTTCGTAAACTCCATAAGCGAAAACGCTTATGATGTTGAAAGTGTCGCGAACAAGTTTATTGAAGTTGTATCATCACTCTACCCTGAATGTCTCTCAAAACATTATAATCTTTTAGAAGGTGATTCTCTCGATATAGAAACTATCGCTTTAAGAAGAAACTGGATTATTTCAGGGGCAAGAGCAGACGTAAAAAGATGCTCTCAAAACATCATGCTCGATTTTAGAGACGGAAGATTAGGCAAGTTAACTTTAGATACATTAAAAAATGAGTAATAGTTTATTTTCTTTTGACAAAAAAAAACTTGAAAATTATTCTTTTATTATAGGAACCGATGAAGCGGGGAGAGGTCCTGGGGCAGGTCCTGTTTTCAGTGCTGCGGTTTGCTTTCCAAATATTGACAAGAAAATTATTTCACTTCTACATAAAGTTAACGATTCTAAGAAATTGAACGAGAAAACAAGAGAAGAACTTTTTGACTTAATTAAGAACAATTCCATTTACCACATCGATTATGCCAGCGTAGAAGAAATCGAAAAGTTAAACATATTGCAAGCCTCCCTTCTTTCTATGAAAAGATGCTGTGAAAAAGTCATCCTAAAACTTGAAACAAGCAACGTAAAACTTTTAATAGATGGGAATAAAAATATCCCTAAGTTTAATTACCCTCAAGAGTTTATTATAAAAGGGGATTCAAATTCAGCATCTATCGCAGCCGCAAGCATACTGGCAAAAGTATCACGCGATAGATTTATGAAAGAAATTGCGAAAGAGCATCCCCAATATAACTGGAAACAAAACAAAGGCTACCTTACGGCACAGCACCTTCAAGCAATAGATGATTTCGGCATAACTAAATGGCACAGAAAAAAGTTCCTTGAAAAACATTTTACTAAGACTGAGCAAAAAACCTTACACCTTTGCCTCAAGAATGGTTAACATGATACAATTATACTGAGAAAAGGTGGAAGCAATGGAATACAAAAGCTGTTATCTTATGGGGCATGGGGTTTCTATTGAAGAAAAAATCATCAGAAACTGCTGTTTGGCAACCCCAACTAATAGCGAAACGCCCATATTAATAAAGGACTACGATCCTGAGAATATTGATTGGGAAAGAATCCTTGAAGTTAAAAAGAAACTAAGAGAACAGCAAAAAGCTACCGAACTTGATGGGTGTAAAGGTTGCTACTGCTTAGAAACTAAAGTGTGGAGTGAAGATAAGTACATATCACACATAAATTTTAACCACTGGAAAAAATGCAACTCAAAATGCATCTATTGTTATACCAGAAATACAATCCCAGAAAAACATGACAACATAATTGAGTCGATAAAAAAGCTAGTCAATTCCGAATACTTTAAAAACACAGGAGAAATAACTTTTCAAGGCGGAGAACCAACAATACTAGATGAATTTGAAGAGTTACTAGATTTGTTTTTAGAAAAAGAAACAAAAATAAGGGTACACTCCTCTGGAATTCTTCACAGTAAAAAAGTAGAAGAAGGAATAAAAAAAGGCCTAGTAACTATTGTTATATCTATAGATTCCGGTACTGCAAACACTTATCAAAAGATTAAAGACGTACCTTGCTTCGAAAAAGTTTGCTCTACTATTGAACGATATTCAAAAGTCCTTAACGAATCAAATCAACACCTGCTCAGACTAAAATATATAATAGTTCCAGGAATAAATGACTCAATAGAAGAAATCGACAAGTGGATTCATCTAATTAAAAAGAACAATATAAAATATGCAATAGTTGATGTTGAATACTGTTATGCAAGAAAAAACACAAATCATATGCCCGAGCATATCTTCCTTCTTATGGATTATATAAAATTTAAGACACAAGAAATGGGTATTACTTTTGACACTTACGATTCAGCAATATATGCACTAAAATCAAGGACTATAAAGGAACAAAAAACTCTTTTTAAATTTAAATTTTTATACAAACAACTTACAAACTTTTTTAAAAGAAAAAATCTAGCCTCAAATCATAAATATGATTAAAATTATTTGAATAAAAAACTTAACTTAAAATGCAAAATACTAGCAATCATGATAAAATTTTGTTAGTGGAAAAGGAGATTTTATTAATCCATGATAAATACAGATGATGTAAAACACGTTGCAAAACTTGCAAGACTAGAGCTTACAGAAGCAGAAATAGAGCAGTTTTCTAAGCAATTAGGTGATATTTTAAAATATGTTGAACAAATGAACGAAGTCGATACGGCAGGTGTGGAACCAATGGCTCATCCAATCCCTGTTGTAAACGTAATGAGAGAAGATACTGTTTGTTACAGGCAGTCAAAAGAAGAGCTTATGCAGAATGCTCCATTAGAAGAAGACGGTTTCTTTAAAGTTCCAAAGATTAATTAGAAGGGTAGAATATGGGTACTAAATATATTTTCGTTACTGGCGGTGTAGTTTCTTCATTAGGTAAAGGCATCGTCGCCGCTTCACTTGGAAGATTATTAAAAGCAAGAGGATTCTCGGTAGTTATCCAAAAATTTGACCCATATATTAACGTAGACCCAGGAACAATGAGCCCATTCCAGCACGGTGAAGTTTTTGTAACAGACGATGGGGCTGAAACAGACTTGGATCTAGGACACTATGAAAGATTTACGGATACTAGTCTTGGAAAAATTAACAACGTGACCTCAGGAAGTATCTATCAGACAGTAATAAAAAAAGAAAGACGCGGAGATTATTTAGGAGCAACTGTCCAAACAATTCCGCACATAACGAATGAAATAAAATCAAGAATAAAACAGGCAACAGCTCAGTTTAAACCAGACTTCCTAATCACTGAAATCGGCGGAACCATAGGAGACATTGAAAGTCTGCCGTTTATTGAGGCGATAAGACAATTCAGGTCAGAAATAGGGTTTGGAAACAGTTTATCAATACACGTTACACTTCTTCCATATCTTCCTACAGCTGGAGAGCTTAAAACAAAACCTTCGCAACACAGTGTTACGACATTAAGAAGCTACGGAATACAGCCTGAAATTCTGGTTTGCAGAACTTCAAAACCAATACCAAAAAAAGAAAAAGAAAAATTAGCTTTATTCTGCTCTGTACCTAAAGATGCAGTTATTGAGTGTAAAGATTTAAAAAGCATCTACGAAGTACCTCTTGCTTTAGAAGAACAAAACATGGCTGGAGTAGTCCTTCAAAGGCTTATGATGCAAGACAAAACTGCTGATTTGACCTCTTGGCAACAATTGGTTGATAAGATTAAAAATCCTAAAAAGACTATTAAAATTGCTATTGCAGGTAAGTACACTAAATTATCAGACGCATACATTTCGGTTGTTGAATCACTTAAACATGCCGGTTACAGCAAAGATGCACAAATAGATATAAAATGGATTGCTTCTGATGAATGTACGGACATGAACAAAGCAAAAGAACTTCTATCTGATGTTGATGGATTAGTGGTACCTGGAGGCTTTGGCATAAGAGGTATCGAGGGAAAACTTAACGTAATAAGATATGCAAGAGAGAATAATCTTCCATTCTTGGGATTATGCTTAGGGATGCAATGTGCAGTAATCGAATATGCAAGAAACGTTGTAGGACTTAAAAATGCTAACAGTATGGAGTTTGATGAAAACACACCATTCCCTGTAATAGACCTAATGCTTGAACAGAAAAATGTAGAAGGCTACGGTGGCACTATGAGACTTGGGCAATTCGAATGCCATATAGCTCCAGGTACAAAAGCAGAAAAGGCTTATGGTGCAAGAGTTATCCAAGAAAGACACAGACACAGATACGAAGTTAACAATGAATTCAGAAAGCAAATTAGTGATGCAGGGCTGGTATTCTCAGGACTATCTCCTGACGGAATGCTTTGTGAGATGATTGAATATCCTGAAAACGACTGGTTTGTCGCCTGCCAATTCCACCCAGAGTTTAAATCAAGACCTGAGTCTCCACATCCATTGTTCTCAGGATTAGTTAACGCTTCTGTAGCAAGAGTTGAAGGAAAAGTTGTATTAAATGGAGCAAAAGCATAATAGTACTTATACTTCTTGCGACTGGGTAGAAAGCGGCCTGGAATTTAGGCACAACAGTATTAGGACCTGTTGTTTTGCTTATCTGCAGGACAAAAATGAACCCTATTCAACATTAATTGAGAATTACAATGGTGAAAATCTTGATTGGGAAAAAATTCTAGCACATAAGAAACTAAACAGAGCCCTTCATAAAGAAGGAAAGTTTCTTCCGCCTTGCAAAGAGTGCGTGTACTTGTACGAAAAAGAGTGGGACGATGATTTTTATATAGATCACTTGACCCTCAACCATTGGAGCAAATGCAACTGCAACTGTTCATACTGCTATACTGCAGAAGATAAGCAAGGTGCGAACACCTACAAGCATTACGATATTTTGCCTGTCTTAAAAGACATGTTCAAAAGAAAAATTTTAAGGGCAACTCCGAGGTCCGGAGTTACATTTGGTGGCGGAGAGCCAATAATACTGGAAAATTTTGACAATATTATAGATTTATTTTTAAAACACGGATTTCATAATATTAGAATAAATTCTTCCGGCATTAAGTATTCTAAAAGCATTGAAAAGGGTCTAAAGATGGGAGCAATAAGCTTGGTGATATCTCCAGACTCGGGTTCAAAACAAATGTATGAAAAAATCAAACAAGTTCCTTGCTTTGATAAAGTTTGGGAGAATATCAGAAAATATTCAAAAGCCCAAAAAGAAAATACCCTCGTAAAGGTAAAGTATATCCTTATACCGGGGGTGAATGATAACATTGAGGAGATAGACAAATGGTTTGATCTCGTTCTACTCAACAACGCGAAATCTGTCTCTGTCAGCGTAGAACAAGGCTGGTACCACTCAACTTATCCTAATTTTTCAAGAGATATTTACGAAAAAATTAATTACATAAAAAACAAAGCACAAGAATTGAATCTTGATACAGAAATGTATATTGAAGCAATAAGTTTGCTTGATAAATACAAGGAAAACAATGATGATGGAAACTAATTCTAAAAAAAAATATATAAGCTGCAATTTAATAGAACACGGCTTTGACACGAATATTGACGCTATAAACTTCTGTTGCAGAAGCTCAAGTTCAGGAGGCGGATTTAAGCCTCTCATCAGCAATTATCACGGTGAGCCCATAGATTGGGATAAGTTTTTTGAAATCAAAAATGAATGCAGAAGTAGGATGAAAAGCGGAGACATAATTGAAGAGTGCAAAGGTTGTCTCTACCTTGAAGAGAAAGAATGGGATGACGAAAATTACATATCCTATATTAATTTTAACCACGGAATGATTTGCAACTGCAGCTGTATTTATTGTTACCTTGAGAAAATAAAAGGTTCTCAACCAACTTATTCTGC
>JAEZLC010000280.1 GCA_023435965.1 Cyanobacteria bacterium OH_CDB_58
TAAGTCCGCCTGTTAAGCTTGCTATTGTTACTGCAATCCTAGGAACTCCTTTTAAAAGCGGGTTTAATTTTGAAGCGAATTTGCCTGATTCTTTGATTTGTGGCATTTTAATGTTTTCAGGCTTAATAACTTTATTTGCCAAGGCTAAGACTGCAACGGGAGTTAATATATTCCCGAAGAATTGTATGTTGGCTTCTTTTAATTTTGGTTTGACGTTTTTAACTTCATCCGACAAGATTCCACCGGTTAATCCACCGATAACAGAAGCTGCACCTAGCTTTAAAACATCAAGTTCGGTGAATTTAAAATTTGAAAGCTTTATTGCTGAATTACCTTTTTTAGCTTTATGCACCAAGGCTCCTAACGTTAAAAGAATACTGGCAGAGCTGCCAATAAAAGTTGCCGCTTTAACCTTTCCCGATGCACAATGGTGACATTTAGGAGGTTTTTGATTACCTTCTGCTTCTGTTCTATAAGAACTTCTGCTTCTCACTGCCGGCTGATCAACTATTCTTACCATATAGGATGCTACCTTATTTGTCTTCTGACTTATCTATTTAATTACAAAAGAGAATAAAAATTGCTAGTTTCACTCAAAATTGTAAATAAATAGAAACAAATCATTGGTATATTTTGTTTAAATTAAAGTTGCCTTGTACTAATATATAGATTAAATACTAAAGGATAACAAGATGATAGATACACATGCACACGTTGATTTTGAATGCTACGACAGTAGACTAGAAGAAGTCTTATCCAACGCAAAAAAAGAAGGAATAGAAAAAATCATAATCCCCGGAGTGAGGGCAAAAGATTATCAAAAAATAGTCGAATTGATAGAAAAACATGATTTTCTCTATGGGGCAGTAGGAGTTCACCCTTCTGAGGCAACAGAATACAGTGAACAAGTGCATCAACAGATACGAGAATTAGCGAAACACCCAAAAATGGTTGCCATTGGAGAGATTGGACTTGACTATTATTGGGATAAAACAAACATAGACAAGCAAAAAGAAATTTTCAAAGCTCAAATAGACATTGCAAAAGAAGTAAACAAGCCTATCCTTGTTCACGACAGAGACGCTCATGAAGACACTTTCAACATCCTGAAAGAAAAAAACGCATCTGATGTCGGAGTTGTTATGCATTGTTTTTCAGGAAGTGTTGAATTCGCCCAGCAATGCGTCAAAGAGGGATACTATATAGCTCTTGGAGGGGTAGTAACTTTCAAAAATGCTAAAAAACCAAAAGAAGTCGCAAGCAAAATCCCTTTAGAGAATCTTCTTCTGGAAACCGATTCTCCTTATTTAACACCAACACCATACAGAGGTGAAGAGAATGAACCTTCTTATGTCAGATTTGTTGCTCAAGAAATTGCCGATTTAAAAGGAATAAGTTTGCAAGAAGTTGACAGCCAAACCACTAAAAATGCTTATAAACTGTTTAATTTTGACGGTAACAAATAATGGCAAAAAAAGAAAGATTAGACAAAGTATTGGTAGATAACGGATATTTTGACACAAAAAATAAGGCCCAGGCAGCAATTATGGCCGGTGATGTGAAAATAAACGGTGAAAAAATCACCAAAGCCGGTTTTCAAATCGAACTCAAAGACAGTACCGAAATTGAAGTAAAGTCAATGCCTTTCGTTTCAAGAGGCGGTTTCAAGCTTGATAAGGCTCTGCAAGCATTTAACATCAATTTAAATGAAAAATACTGCCTCGATGCCGGTGCATCAACAGGCGGATTCACTGATTGCATGCTTCAAAACGGGGCTAAAAAAGTTTATGCGGTAGATGTAGGATACGGTCAGCTGGCATGGAAACTCAGAAACGACGATAGAGTTAAAGTTGTTGAAAGAGTGAATATAAGAAATTGTTCGAAGGCTGATGTTTATGGTCCCAATGATGAGCTTGCGAGCTTTTGTGCAATGGATTTATCATTTATTTCGATAACGAAAGTATTACAAAACGTCAGAAACCTTATGAGAGAAGATAATATTCAAATAGTATCTCTTATAAAGCCTCAATTTGAAGCAGGAAGAGATCAAGTGGGCAAAAATGGAGTGGTCAAAGATAAAGATGTTCACGCCCAAATAATAAATAACATCATTGATTTTGCACAAACACTGGGCCTACAACCTTTAAACTTGTCTTATTCACCAATAAAAGGACCGGCAGGGAATATCGAATACCTTATTCTTCTAAGCGACAATGCTGAAAACAAATATCAAGCAGATGTTTCAGACATTGTTTCATCGGCTTTTACAAATTTATAAAAATTGTAAAATTTATAAAGAAAAGAGCCCGACTTTTATCAGGCTCTTTTCTTATATAATTTGTAGAAACTAGGCAGTACCCATTCCCCAGCTGTTTAGATATTTATTTTGTTCTTCTGTTAACTCGTCTATTTCAATTCCCATAGATTTTAGTTTTAACTGAGCAATTTCGATATCTGTTGATTGAGGAAGCGTATAAACTTTATTTTCAAGTTTACTTCTGTTTTTGATTATAAATTCAGCACCCAACGCCTGGTTCGCAAAACTCATATCCATAACTGAAGCAGGGTGTCCTTCTGCTGCAACAAGGTTTACAAGTCTTCCTTCCGCTAATACATATATGGATTTTCCGTTGTTGAGCTTGTATTCGTCAAGGAACGGTCTGATTCTCTTAATTTCATTTGTATACTCTTTTAAGCCGCCAACATTAACTTCAACATCAAAGTGACCTGCGTTACAAACCATAGCACCGTCTTTCATCTCCAAAAGGTGATGCGTATCAACTACATTTATATCACCTGTAATAGAAAGGAATATATCGCCTTCTTTTGCTGCTTGAGCAATAGGCATTACTCTATAACCTTCCATTGCTGCTTCTAGTGCTTTTAAAGGATCAACTTCCGTAACAATTACGTTTGCCCCAAGACCTCTTGCTCTCATTGCACAGCCTTTACCGCACCATCCATAACCGCACACTACAAATGTTTTACCCGCAAGTAATATGTTACTTGCTCTGATAATACCATCTATAGCACTTTGACCTGTACCGTATCTGTTGTCATATAAATATTTTGTTAAACTGCTATTTACAGCAAGTGCCGGAAACTCAAGGCTGCCGTCTTTTTCCATTGCATTTAATCTTATAATACCAGTTGTTGTTTCTTCACAAGAACCGATTATATCCGCGAGCAAATCTCTTCTTTTAGAGTGGATTGTAGCAACGATGTCACATCCATCATCAATAATGAAATGAGGCTTATGCTCAAGAATTTTTTCTACGTGTTTAACATAAGTTTCTTTATCTTCTCCCGCATAACCATATACAGGAATGCCCCAGTATTTTACCAATGCTGCTGCTACATCATCTTGAGTAGAAAGTGGGTTTGAAGCTGCCAATACGGCATCAGCTCCGCCTTCTTTCATCGTTATAACCAAGTTTGCTGTTTCTTTAGTTACGTGAACACAGCTTGAGATTCTCATCCCTTTAAACGGCTGTTCTTTTTTAAATCTTTCTCTTAACTGAGCTAGTACTGGCATGTCTTTATACGCCCATTCGATATTGTTTTTCCCTTGCTCTGCAAGAGTAATATCTTTAATGTCATAATCAATGTTCATAGTTGTCATGGTTTCTCCTTTTGTTTAATTAAAATTTTAGCATGAATAGACAAAATAAATGTATAATATAGGGATGAAAGATTTGATCTCACAGTTGAAAAAAGAAAATTTCTTTAAACTGATTTTAGGTTTAGGAAACTGCTGTGTTGAAGACATAAAAAAAATCTCCGCCCTATATGCACTCTCTGGTGCAGATATGTTCGATTTTACGCCCTCTGAAGAAATTTATGAAGCAATTTATGAAGGGATAAAAAACTGTAATCTGAATCCTGACGATTACTTTTATTGCTTAAGTTTTTCGCTGGGCAAAGATAAGCATGGGCAAAAGGCACACATTGATGAGAAAAAGTGTGTAAAGTGCTTAAAATGCATCAAAAAATGCCCGCAGGATGCTATTTTTTGCGACAAAGAAGAAAAAGTGGTAAAGGTTATATCTAAAAAATGCATCGGATGCGAAAAATGCGGTTTTTGTTCTGCCATAAGTTTTTCCAAAGCAGAAACTGATATTTTTGAAACGCTCGACAAATTAACGCCAAAATACAAACTTGACTGCATAGAGCTGCACGTTGCCGGTTCTAATTTCGACGATATAAAAACGATTTTAAAAAAAATAAAAACCAAACATCCCAAAATTTCTGTAAGTATATGTATTTCAAGAGAAAGGTTTTCGGACACAAAACTTCTGAAATTTCTGAACAAATGTATAAAGATTATAGGCAAAGACAAATTCATATTTCAGGCGGACGGACGTTCTATGAGTGGTGCCAAAGATGACTTTTCCTCAACTCTTCAAGCTGTTTCAACTGCACAAATAACACAAGAGCTAGAAATTAATACAATACTCTCTGGCGGAACAAACTCAAAAACAGCAGAGCTTGCAAAAATGTGCTCTGTAAAAATTAACGGGGTAGCTATTGGTTCATATGGTCGAATTTTAGTAAAAGAAGAGATAAAAAACCCCGAATTTTGGTATAATAATGAAGTATTTAGTTCTGCTCTTAACAAAACAAAAAGACTGGTTAATTCGGTAAAACAATGAAACAATCTGTAAAAAATATCCTCTCAAAATATATTAGCCTTACAGAAAAAACAACTCTTATAGTAGGTTTTTCAGGCGGTTGGGACTCAATGTGTCTTTTAGACATAGTGAATTCTCTTTCTAAAGAAATAGGATTCAAGGTAATTGCAGCCCATATGAATCATAACTGGCGAGGAGAAGAGTCTGAAGCAGAGGAAGAAAACTGCAGAAGATTTTGTGCTAACAATAACATTGAACTTGTTTCAAAAAAACTAACCGGAGACTTAAAACAATCTGAAGCAATTGCCAGAGAATTAAGGTATGCATTTTTTAAAGATTGTGCAGCACATTTTAATGCTTCTGCGATTTTAACAGCACACACAAGAAGCGATAATGCAGAAACTATACTCTACAGAATTGTGAAAGGAACAGGACTCAACGGGCTGGAAGGTATAAAAGAGAGCAGAAATATCGACTCTTTCAAAATAATCAGGCCTATATTAGACTTTTCAAGAAAAGATATAGAACAATACTGCATACAAAGAGAATTTTCTCCCAATAACGATTCGAGCAACCTGAATACAAAATACGCCAGAAACTACATCAGGCACGATATTATGCCATTGCTGAAAATATTGAACCAAAACATCGAAAGCTCACTTATAACTCTGGCAGACATCGCCATCGGCAACAACAAAGTAATAAATGAATTAATAAAAAATATTGAAAAACAAATATGCATCGGCGAAAAATGGCTCACTCAGAACTTTTTGCTATTAGACATTCCGATAAGACAGCATTTTATATATA
>JAEZLC010000281.1 GCA_023435965.1 Cyanobacteria bacterium OH_CDB_58
CCAGAAGGAACGGGGATATAATCCAACCTTTTGGTATGAGCGGAAGAATGAAACTTAAAAAATATTTCATCAACAAGAACATTCCGAGCCATGATCGTGATAAAATAATGTTGTTATGTTCAGGAAATGAAGTTCTGTGGGCAATCGGTGTAGGATTGAGCGAAAAACTCAGAACGACAACGGCTCCAACACATAAACTTAATTTAGAAAATATATAGGTGTAAAATGAGAGTTTTAGATAGAAAAGTTGCAGATTTAAAATTGTTGATTTCAGAAAAAGAAATCCACGATAGATTAAAGGATTTGGGCAAAAAAATCGATGAAGAATTCCACGGTTCAGAAGAAATTTATGTAATCTGCGTTCTAAAAGGTGCTGCTATGTTCTGCTGCGACTTCACAAAGTATGTGAATACGCCGGTTCAGATTGAATTCATCAGAATTTCAAGTTATGGAAACGAAGCCAGATCAACAAACAATTTAAAAGCTATAGACCTAACACTTCCTGATATGCACGAGAAAAACGTATTAATCATAGAAGACATAGTAGATACAGGGTTAACAGCAAAATTCCTTATTGACCTTATAAATATGGAGCATCAACCGAGAAAGCTGAAGTTTTTATCCCTTCTAAATAAAAGATGTGCTAGAAAAATTGACATAGACCCTGATTACTACGGATTTGAAATTGATGACAAATTTGTAGTAGGATACGGACTGGATTACAAAGGTTATTACAGAAACCTTCCTTACATTGGATACTTCCCTTGTTAATAAGGATTAAATACCAGAACCTTTGATTTCTACTTTTTTTAATTTTTTCTCAAGCTTTTTATACCAAGGCAATTTTTGCTTGAATAAATAACGATAACCTTCGATTTCTCCGTTACTTACTTCATAAAGCTGTTTATCACAAAGCTTTGTAAACTCTTGCTGTATTTTTTTTGTAAATTCATGCCTGTCAAAATCAGCAATGTCTTTCTCAATAATCAATGGATCGCTAAGTTCAACAATAACTTCAGGCTTATCTTCTCTAAGGAAAACATAATTAACCGCTACAGGAATAAGATTAACCCCGCCGTGCTTTTTCGCTACATTTTGTGCGATGTAAGCTAAACCTGTCTGAAATTCAATAGGTCTAAAATTGGGCGGTTTTATTATCCCTTGAGGAAAAATCCAAAGTCCAAGATCCGGTTTTTTAAGGTCCTCTACGATATATTTTAAAGACTTCATAGCTTCCTGAGGTGATTTTTTATTGACAGGAAACGCTCCCACTCTGGCAAAAAGAGGGAACCTATTCATTTCTTCAATCATCATCCTTAACTTCAGATCGAATACTCTTCTGATAAGGTTGTAACCGACTATGCCATCCCACCAGTTTCCATGAGGCGCATAAAAGATATTGGGATAATTATTGTTTCTTTTGTTGAAGAGGTTTTCATTCTTAATTCTTAAAGAATAAAACCTGTGCTGAAGCATATTAAAGAAAAATAAATCGCCAACCCAAGTCCAGAAAGGGCTGTTCTGTGCTTTTCTGAACTTCTCTTTCCTGTTCCTTAGCTTGGTTGGGGGTACGTCGCAATACAAAACCTCAGTTTTTGTCATATCCTCTTCCTCTATTGTTTATCTATTATACCATTAAAAAGTTGATAGTAAAAGACCTTGATTGGTCTAGTTTTTCGGGATAGAAAATTCTCCCAATGGAATTCTTTTTAATCTCTCATTTCTTTTTATAGAAACTTCTACCCTAACCTCTGGGGAGATTATGAATTCATCTTTATTCGAGAATCTTACTTTCATTCTTATATCCTGAGTTGCTCTACCCTTTCTGAGCAAATTATATGTTGTAGCTATTCTCTTCTCTACTGTTTGAATAAGCTTGTTGTTATTATAAACTTTTATCTGCACATATAGTTTAGAAACATCTGCACTTGAATTATTCCTTATCACAAAGCTGAAATCGGCATATTCTCTCAGCCTAAATATGTCTTTGTTATAACTGACGTTTAAAACCTCTAATTTAAAGTCTTCCGGTGCAACAATATTATTATCCGCAAACCTGCTGATTAATTTCAATTTTTGTGCATAACTTTTCGTTAATATCGGGTTTTGATTTTGTTCGGATTTTTTTATCAGATTAACCAACAACTGCTGATAAAGTTTATAATCTATTAGAGTCGGATCTTTTTTTGCAACTTCTTCGAACAATTCAAGTGAATTTTCAGGATCATCATTTAATCCAATAACGCCGAGTTTATACATCAATTCCTCAGAGCTTGTTACTCTTATCCCCTCAGCTAACACAAACATTGCCCTGGAGATTTTTCCTTCTCTAATATATTCATCGGCAAGAGCTATATATACCTTCGGAAGCTCCTTTATTACATCAGTTTTTTTATAGGTGGTTTTTTCTTGATAATACAATGAATTTAAAAACTGTCTTATACTGTCTGTATACATCTTTTTTTCATACATTTCTTCAGCGATTTTTGAATAGAATATCGCCTTTGAACTTATTAATTGAGAGTCAGGATACTCCTTGATTTTACCTACCAGCATCAACGCTTCATTAAACCTTCCAAGTTTAGTATAAAGATCCGCCAATAGGAAAGTTGGTTCAAAAACTCCATGCGGAGCCTTATCTACAGCTTTTTTATATTCTTTTTCGGCTTCAGTTAACCTTCCAAGATTCTCGTATATTAATCCAAGCTTAATGTTCAATATGTAATTTCTATTATTTAGCTTCTCTTGATATTTGTACTCATCTATTAGTAATTCTATCTGAGATTGTTTGAATTCTTTTATTTCCTCTTTAGTAGGAATATTCTCTGTACTATTTTTTGTAATCCACACAATTGTGACCACCGTCAATGTGATAAGCAGCAGTGTCATAAAAAATGTTCTTAAATATGAAAAAAATTCTCTTCTACTCATATATTTCCTGAACTGAAATCGATTTAACATAATGAACGTCATTAAACTTCTCATGGACGCATTCAATCGGATTTTTGCAATTTATTGCAATCTTCAAGATTAGCTTTAAAACAGTCTCATCCTCAGTTTTTTTCTTGTTAAATTCCATAATATCAGGAAATAATGCATATATTTTTTTGCTTATGTATGGAAACATATCCTCTTCACAAAAAAGAACTACTTTTAGCCTTTTCTGGTTTTTTAGGTTGCGAGGCATTATTTCTCTTTCAAAAATCCTAATTAGAACGAGAACAGCGATGGATAAAACAGCGGAAACAATTGCCCAGTTGAATTTTCCACATCCACATGCCATCCCAATACTTGCCACCATCCATAAAGTAGCCGCGGTAGTAAGTCCATACACTGAAGATCCTTGCCTAAGAACAGTACCACCACCAATAAAACCTATCCCTGTAAGAATTTGTGCAGCAACCCTACCCGGATCACCCATTGGATATAAGCTTAAAGAAGTTGAAAATCCGTAGATAGATAAAATAGTGAAAAGACAAGAGCCCAAAGAAACCAAAATATGGGTTCTCAAACCTGCCCACTTATTAGTCAATTCCCTTTCAAATCCTATACCAAAACCCAATATTATCGACAATAGAATTCTTGATAAAA
>JAEZLC010000015.1 GCA_023435965.1 Cyanobacteria bacterium OH_CDB_58
ACCTATCAGAGAAGTCTAATATTAAGAATTATTCATAAGCTTGGCATGTAAATAATCCTCTTATATATTAATTAAAGATAGATTATGCGAAGTGTTTGAATGGCAAAACAAATATCATATCTTTAAACAGCACCCGAATTGAGTTTCAGGTGCTGTTTTTGTATTTGATTAACATTTGTTACAGTTTAATTCAAAAGAAGAGCCAAATAGCAAAAAACTCAAAAAAAAATTGTTTAAGCGAAAAAGTGTGTGGAAGAAGGTTTTTATGATTAGGATAGAGGGTTCATCACCAACGGCAGGTTATGGTTTCGGCATTAGAACAAAAAAACACGAACAAAATTTTTTCATCCCCAAATTAAATTCCCCGATTCAAGACAGTGTTAGCTTCTCAAAGAAAACACCGTCAAGCTCAATTATATCGACTCAAAGAAACGGTAACGTGCTTCATGTTTCTTTCAAGGGAGATTTCAAAAATCCCGTATACGTTGACACCAATGCTATTCAAATGAAAGTAAGAGGTGTTTCAGCTCACCAAAAAGGCGGGATAGAATACATTAAAGGAGCAAAAGACAACAATGTAATAAGACTTGCACAAAGCAACTGGCAAGAAGGCCAAAAGGTGAACTTTAACATTGTCCAACAAAAACACGCAGAAGTAATCGAACTGTCAGACCCTAAGTTCGGGATTATAGGAAGAGTCCCCGATGAGATTTCAGAAAAAGTTCTAAAACTCATAAAGGGGAAAGAAAAAGATTTCAAATTTGAGCTCTCAAACGTAATAGCAGGAAACTCTAAAGGTGCTGCTACCATTGGATTAAGAGTAAATTTAAGATATATAGGTAAAGACAACAAAATCAAAGAAAGAACACAAAGAACTTTCAACGAATTATTGAATTCTCCTGACCCTAGTATTAACGATAATGTGATGGTTTATCAACCTAAAACATCTCCTGAAGACGTTTTAAAAAGAATTTTTAATTATGAAAAACAAACAAACGGAATAAACGCTGCAAAAGAAATCCAGACAGCAATCGAAGAGATTTCAGAGGAGATAAACAATCCTGAAAACAGAAATATTTTGATTCTTGGACACTGTAAGCCCGACGGAGATACTTTAGGATGCGTAATCGGGATGCAGACGGCAATTCAAGGGGCCTTCCCCGACAAGCAAATAGACTGTGCCGTAGATGACAAAATCCCCGGATTATTCAGAAACAAAATGCCCGGCAGCGAAAAAGTAAAAAGACCGTATAACCCTGAAAGAATTGAATTAGTAAAAAACAATATTGAAACACTAAAAGGTGAAACCCAAACAGCAAACATAAAGTCTCAAATTGAAATTCTTGAAAAAGAACTTGAAGATTTAACAAATCCAGAAAAGCTATTTGACAGTAATCCCCTAGAAGGTATCGAAAGAAAAAAATACGATCTTGTAATGCTCATGGATATCCCTACTCCAAAACGTTTCAGCGGAGCATTTAAGGAATATATCGAAAATGCGAAACAAGTAGTATACATCGACCACCACCCTCACAGAATAAACGAATGGAAAGATGCCAAGGAAGAAACAGGAGTTGATATGGAAAAAATCCATAACAACCACCTTGCCCTAATTTGTGATTCTGTACCGGCAGCAACACAATTGGTTACCATAATCGCCGACCATGCCGGCATTTTAGGAAAGACAATGCAGGACAGCATCGAGGAAGCAAAAAAATTCGTTGCGAGCATAATAACAGGGACCTCAACAGATACAGGATCTTTCACAAGAACAGCGAATTTGCTACCCGAACATATGAGAATGCCTGTAGATCAACGTCCCAACTTCCTTCCAGAAGGAATGTCAAAATGGCTGATCGACGATTTAGAAGCAAGCTCAAAAGGAGAAATCAACAAAAAATGGCTCAGAGACAATATAACGTTTGATATCCCAGACAAAAAGTTAAGCACCGAGACAACTCAAGGCAAACTTTCACCGAGAGACAAAATGCTTACCTGTGCTGTTAACGGAAGAGCTATCTACCCGGAAATAGGGCTGGGAATAATTTCTGTAGACTATGACCAGATGTACGACATCTGGAAAGATTCTCTAGGGCAGGACGACGAATTTACCCTTCTGGATGTTCAAAACGGATTTAAATATTCAGAAGTAATGGGGGCCTTAAAGGCAGATCCAGAGAAAGTAAACCAAAGAACAGCTACAAACTCTGAAAAACCTACACTTCGAGAGCTCGCCCATCAAGTTTATGAATCTCCATACCAAAACGACAAAATAGCAATACTCATAATCCAAGACAAAAAAGAAGGTTCATTAACAGAAAACTCTGAAATCGCGGAAGAAAATGGATTAAGACTCTCCTTCAGATCAGCAGGAGCAAGCAATCACGCCGAAATTCTTGCGAGTTTATTTGGAGGAGGCGGACACGGCGGTGCGGCCGGAGGAAGAGTTGATCTAAAAGGAATCGAACTTGATTCTAAACTCGCCGTAAAAATTGACGGAGAGATAGTAAATGACCCTAGTGCAATTTATAAAGTACTAAAACAAAATAATGAAATCCTTCACGATTCAGATATTTCTGCCGAGCAGAAAAGGGAAATTACCCAAAAAATCGAGCTTACCATAGCTGAAAACGAAGAAGGCAAAACTACAGCAGAACTGATCGAAAGCATAGTGGAAGAAATAAGAAAAGACAGTAAAGAAGACTACAGCTACAAGAATTCATCTTTAGAAAAACCTGCATTTAAGCACAAAAACAAGAACAAACACAGGAAAATTGCATAAAAATCCAAACAAGATAAGTTTAGTGTTAATGAATATTAAAAAGAGGCAAAAAAGCCTCTTTTATTTTTTCAAAAACCAACAACTTCAAGAGTTTCATGACCAGTGAACCTTCTTTATTATTTATTAAAAAATCAACTTATTTTTATACTTTTAATCGTGATAATATACCCTAGTGGATAATACACAATCTCTATTGAAGAATTAAGATATAATCTTGTTACATGAGTTTAGGATTTATGTATAAAATTTTATTTATTGAAAAAACTAAATATTGGAAAAGCTTTGAAGAATTAGAGAAAGATAATTTATTCATCGACAAAATTCACTATGAAGATATAAACAAACCCATAGAAAATTATCATCTATGTATTGTTGAAATAGACATAAATGACAAAGAGTATCTAAAAAAAATCAAAGATTTGATTGCGATAAATCCTAAGATAATGTTTTGGGCAACAAACACCGATTGTTCTAAAAATGACATAGTAAAAGCATACGAAATAGGGTTCAAAAACTTTATTAAATTGCCATTGGAAAAAGAAATTTTAATAAATAACATCAATCCGTCTCAACAGGACCAAAGTGAAGGATACAGCTTAGAAGAAAATGATTTTTCAGACTTTAAAGACTCTAACGTCTTAATAGTTGACGATTTAGAAATCAACATCGAGCTTCTCAGAGAAGTGCTAAAGCCCTTCAAGATAAACCCGATATGCTACACCGATCCTTCTGCTGCCTTAAATGAAACCAATTCCCAGGCTTTTGACCTAATATTGTTAGACATTATGATGCCTAATATGACAGGATTTGAGTTTGCGGAAAAAGTCAAAGTTTCAGAAAACAATCAAACTACGCCCATAATATTTATAAGTGCCTTAGAGGGTCAGGAAAACAAACTTAAAGGCTATAATTTAGGCTCATATGCATACATAGAAAAACCTATAGACATAAAAACCACAAGGGCACAAATATATAACATTTTAAAAATCAAAAAACTTCAAGACTCACTCTTTAACGAAAAAGAAAAACTTGATAACATTTTCAAGTTCTCTAACAGCGAAATTCTTCTAACTGATACAAAGTTCAACATTGTTTCTCACAATAACAGATATACAGTTGCGTCTATGGATAATTCATTCAATTTTATAGACTTAATTAAAGATATAAACGAAACAAAACTCGTTCAATACATACTGGATTTTGACAGTATGCCTCAGCAAAATATTTGTTTCAAATTGCAGTACAGAAACGAAATAACCGGAGAAAAAATTCCTGTTAATGCTTGTTTCTCTAAAATATTCACCGAACAAAATTTGCTCAACGGATATTTAATAATAGTAAATGATATTTCTCAAGAAATAAAATCTCAAGCTGAAAAAGAAACTTTCATTGCTACACTTACTCATGATTTAAAAACACCGATAAGAGCACAAATAAGAGCCTTAGACCTCATATTAGGCGGCAAATTCGGGGACCTAGACGAAAGCATAAAAGGCATTTTGTCAGAAGTTTTAAACTCCTGCAAATTCATGCAATACATGACGGATAACCTTTTGACCAAGTACAAAAGCGAAAGCGGTCAACTGAACATAATAAAAGAAAAAAAATCCATCTACGAAATAGTTAAAAACAACAGCGAAAAGCTAAAGTATTTACTTGCTCAAAAAAATCAGAAGATAAACAT
>JAEZLC010000068.1 GCA_023435965.1 Cyanobacteria bacterium OH_CDB_58
TTTTCATACCCCTTACAGAATTAACAAAATATATGTTCTCAGCTCTATATAAATCGTATTTGTATAATATTTTCTCTTCACATTGGTTTGAATTTAACATTTTTTGTCTCTCTATTCCATTTAGCAATCCCGAAGAAAGGCATGGAGTATAGAATTTTCCATTTATTTCTAACACAATATTGGTTCTTGAGCCTTCAGTTAACTCCCCTTTCTCATTAAAGAAAATTTCATCGTATACTTCTTCATCTATAATTTTTTTGAATGTTTTTTCATACCACGGTCTAAAGGTTGTTTTATGCATCATGAAGCTATTTGAAGAACTAACAATCTGGGGTGAAAGAGCAACCTTATTTGTTTTTATTTGGTTTAAAGGTTTATATTCTACATTATAAGAGCCATTGTCAGACAACAGTATTCTCATAATTCCATCTTGATTAGGTTTTATTGAATAAATTTCATCATTAAACACAAAGCCTAATTGCTCAGCTGATTTTTTCATTCTCTGTACATGCATTAAAAAGTCTTTTGCTACCGATTTTTCGACCTTGATTGTTTCAACTATTTGAAAGTCGTTTCTAGGATTAATAAACTTAATTTTGGTCAACGTCTCTTCCCATTCATCTAAAGCATCAGAATCCCAAACAATTGCACCACCAACTCTAAGCCTGTAATTTTTGTCATTATTTGATTTGTGTAAGATTCTAATCGGCACACTAAAGACGGTATTTTCTTTCGATATCAGACCAATTGCACCACAATATATATCTCTTTTTCCAACTTCTAGCTCGTCTATTATCTCCATTGTTTTTATTTTAGGAGCACCCGTAATAGAGCCACAAGGATAAATAGCTTTAAAGACCTCAAACAAAGAAATACCATCTTCTAGTAAAGCACTAACCTCCGATGTCATTTGATGCAATGTTTTATGAGTTTCAATCTCAAAAAGTTTATCTACTTTAACTGTTGCAGTTTTTGCTATCTTACCCAAATCATTTCTCAATAAATCAACTATCATAACATTTTCGGAACGATTTTTAATATCAGTTTTTAAAAATTCGACATTTTTAGTATCTTCATCTTCTGTCTGGCCTCTCTTTACAGTTCCTTTCATCGGTTTAGTTAAAATATTATTACCATTGAGCTCAAAAAATAACTCAGGTGAAAAAGAAAGAACTTCCTCATATTTATTTTTTATAAAGGCATTATATGGAGTTTTTTGATTTGCCAAAATTGATTCGTATAGAGAAAAAGAGTCAAGATTACTAAAGTCACTAACACTGTACTCATACGTATAATTAACTTGATAAGTGTTACCTAAAGCGATGTGATCTTTGACTTTTTTAATAGCAGAGCAATACTCGTCATAAGAAATTTGAGACTCTGTTTTCAGAACTAACGTATTTGATTTATCTTGAGGATTATAAGTTTCGTAGCCGTCATAAACCTCAAAATAGAGTAAAGGCAATTCCGAGAGAACAGCTTTGTTTTGAAAAACATCTTTTGCCTCATATCTAACATAACCGATTAAGTAATATTTATCTCTCAGCTGTTCTATGTATTCAAAAGCCTTGATGAATTCCTCATTATCAAATGCTTCAATTATTCTTATAGGATTTTTGAATATTTTATCTGAAAATATTTGCATAAATTTTGTCTAATTAAAAAACCTTAACCAACAAAAATAGAGAATAAAATAAACTCAAAAACAAAGAAAATAACTGTAAGTTAGAATATAGTTTTAGCTTTGAATAACTTACTTTCTTACCAATGGAAAAGACAACTGCTATGAAGAATAGCAATGGGATCACTAAATAATTTTTTTGCATCAGTCCTACAAACAGTAGAAGAAAGATCAAAAGAATATAAAGTAAAAACATAAGTAAAATAAATAATGAAAAATTAGCAACTAGTTTTGGAGTACGGTTTTTATCAAAAATAAAATTTTGACCAACAAGATATGCGATTACAAATAGTAAATTAAGAACAACAAAAACGGTCAGCAAAAAGCTCATGACAATACCTCGCATAGTTCTTCTTTTGAGCAAAGACTGTCAGCAAATCCTAACGCTTTTTCATAAACAAAAGCACGCTCATTATCATACAAAACATGATGATAACTATCTGTTAACTCAATATATTCTTTTACCTCTGAAGACGCATTTTCATAAACAAATTTGGAACTTTTCACACTTGTTAAATCATCTTCAACTGAATGCATCAAGAGAATAGGACATAACATTTTTTTGATATTTTTTCTTGTATCTTCAGAAAGCCTCAAAAGCTCATACACACAAGTCAATGGATAATTATCAAGTGCAACTGTGTTTTTTGACATCAATCCAGCAATTTTTCTTCTTATGACTTCGTTTTTAATTCCATAAGGTTCCCTTTCCGGGAAAGTATAATAAAACCTGACTATGGTATTTAAAGCTAAGGGCATTAAAAAATTATACCAAGGGATTGTCCAACCATCTAAATACAGTGTAGTAGAAAGCGAGATAACTCCGGTTACATCATGATTATTTTCAGCCAAATTGATAGAGATGACTGCCCCTAAACATAATCCTGAAAGGAAAAACTCTTGGTATTTTGATCTTAATGCAGAATACTTTACTTGAGAAAAGTCAATCCAATCTCTCCAAGAAACGCTCTGGATAGACTGCTCATGATCCCCATGTCCAGGAAGACAATAACAATATACGTCATATCCTGCTTTATGGAATGATTGTGCATATTTTTTCATTTCAAAAGGACTGCCCGTTAACCCATGGAACAGCATTATAGCTTTTGAAGGGGTATCATTATGCAAAAGTTCAAAATCCAGACTAGATGACAAATTTAGAACCTCGCAAATAACTGATCTATTAGCTCTATCGCCATATCTATTTCATCATTTGAAATAGTTACAGGTGGAACAAGAGTAATAACGTTTTTATAATATCCACCGTTATTTAAAACTATTCCGCATTTCTTGCCCTTGTAAGCCAAATCGCCTTTTAGACCTTCTTCTAGAAGAGAATCACAAAGTTTTTTATTTGGAGTATATCCATCTTCCTCAGTACACTCAATTCTAAGAGCCATACCAAGACCATCAACATTTCCTATTTTTTTGTATTTAGCTTCTAAATGCTTCAATCCACTCAAGAATCTTGCACCTTTTTCAGCTATTTCTTGTTCAAAGTTACCTTCTTCAAAAATACTCATAACCTCATAACCGGCACGCGTTCCAATAGGATTAGAAGAATAAGTTGAATGAGTTCTACCAGCCGGCCATACAGTAGGATTAATCATTTCTTCTTTTGCCCATAATCCGCCCAATGGATTCAATCCATTTGTCATAGATTTACCAAAAGTAATAACATCTGGTTCTACACCAAAATGCTCAATAGACCAAAGTTTACCAGTTCTATAGAATCCCATCTGAATTTCATCTGCAATAAATAAAATCCCGTATTTATCTAAAACTTTCTTTAATGCTTTAAAATAGCCTTTTGGAGGAATAATATAACCACCTGTGCCTTGAATAGGTTCAGCAACAAAAGCAACGTACTCTGACTTGCCAGTAGCTGGATCATAAACAGCGTTATATTCGCTTTCAAAATTCTTTTCGAACTGTTTTACACAATAAAAATCGCAATCTTGGCAATTTTTACCATAATGACATCTAAAACAATATGGGAACGGAACAAAGTTGGCTCTATCACCAAAGTGGCCATAATGTTCTCTATATCTATAGCTTGAAGTAATTCCTGATGCACCGATTGTTCTGCCATGATAGCCGCCCATAAATGCAAACATTAAGTTTTTACCTGTGTAATTTCTAACAAGTTTTAGAGCATCTTCTATTGCTTGAGCTCCTCCAACGTTGAAGTGAACTCTACCTTTTCTACCAAATCTTTCTTCATTTGCTTTAGCAATCTTCTCTGAAAGTAAAACTTTATAATCATACAAAAATCTAGACGCGATTTGAGGCATTGTGTTAATTTGGTCGATTACAGCATCTGCCACTCTTTTATTCTTATAACCTAAATTACAAGATGCATACCACATTTGAAGATCCAAAAAAGGAGTATCTTTAGAATCATACATAAACGTACCTTCACAGCTCCTGAATACTTTCGGGTTCTCAGAATAGTGAACTGTGTCACCATAAGAACAATATTGACTGTCTATTTCTCTAATTTCCGAATCAGTAATTGATTGAGTAAGCTGTTGCATCTGTCTCTCCTCTACGACAATAATCTATAATATCTAAAAAAGAATTAAATGAATTGTATTTTAAATCCATTTTCTCACAAAATTTTCTCAAATTGCCTTTTGCAAATAAAATTGTTGCATTTTTTGCAACACAAGCATCTGATAACCCGTCACCTATATAACAATATTCTTGCTCTTTTACTTTTTCACATTTGCAAGAACCTGCTTTTACTTTGCAATTTTCACTATGATTTAAAAAATCGACTGAAAAAGAACCATTTTCATATTTTAACGTGTTTGCGAAATATTTAACATCTAAAAGGCTGTATTTTTCTAATGTTTTAGCTATAAACAACTCAAAACCATCACTTAAAATAATAAGCTCAATATCTTTAGACTTGAGATAATTATAAAACTCAATAAAAGAATCATCAATCTCTATTGAGTTAATGTATTCATTAAGCTCATCTTCATTCATATGTTTTACTAAAGCGACTTGTCTTTCCAGACATTCTTTTGAACTAATTTCCTGTCTTTGCCATAAGTCTTCAACTTCAAGCCATTTTTTATCAGCATACTTATCAAAAAAAGTACAAAGAGTGTCTTTTTTTGAAATAGTACCATCAAAATCGCAATAAATTTTAGTAAAATTATTCATATATCCCTGTAACAAATTTAGAGGCGAATCTCTAAAAATTATGTGAAAAGCATATCAATAATAGCACAAAATGGCTAGAAAATGCTCATTGTAACGAAATATTTAAGGATTATCTATTGATGTCAATATTTTTATTACTTTATTTTTTAAAACCTTGTCAGATATAACAAATTAAAGAAAAAATGTCTTTAAATACTTCTACAAATAATATATTAACTAAAATAATTGACTGCAATCTTCTTCTAAGTAAGAAAAAAATTCGCATACAAAAAAAAGCTAACTCTCTCAATCCTAGTATTAAAAACAGGATTGCTGGAAAAAGATTTAGATATAATAACTATTTTGAGTTAAGCGATAATATTAAAACTCACATAAAAGATGTAGAAGGCATAAGTGGCTCTGGGGTTTCTGGTGGACATTGTTTTCAGAATTTCATAAAAAGTATACCGACATTGCTTAGACCCATACTAATAATAGATTTGTTAAAAATCCCAAATGCAGAAGGTCTATATAGCCTAAAATATGTATTATTCAAAAAAAATCAAAGTAATATTATTCATAATGAATTTACTAAAATTTTAGAAAAGACTGTTTACATTGGTAAATCAAAGTTCTCTAAAGAAGACATAAATATTTTCAAAAGAAATACTAAACTCACAAAAAGCATAATACAAAATTTAAAAGAAATAGAAGATAAATACGATAAAATTGGCTACTCTGATAATGCATTTTTTTCAGCATCCATAAACACTCTAAAAAAAGCAAAACTAGCGATCACTAAAAGTGGTCAAAATATATTTATAGGTTGTTGTGAAAATGGAGTTAAATTTGTAGGCTGGCTAGAAGGTAAAAATAAAAAATTGAAGAGTGTTTATCCTGTCTTGAATCTTGACTCTCTAAAGAATAAATTAACTAATACGGATATAACTTAATCCTTATAACAACAATATTGTAATCCTATTTATGAATTACAATAGTCTATGATTGTATTTGGGATGTTATAAAGAGGTTGAACAGTTTGTGCAGCTCCTAAATCTATAGCTTCTTTTGGCATTCCAAAAACTATACTTGTTTTTTCATCCTGTGCTATAGTGCTAGCACCCGCTGTTCTCATATTCAATAGGCCTTGAGCACCATCTTTTCCCATCCCGGTCAAAATAACTCCTACGGAGTTCTTACCAGCAAATTTTGCAACTGAATTAAATAAGATCTCTACAGCAGGTCTTTGATGAAACATCATAGGACCGTCCAAAAGCTCGACATAATAGCTAGTTCCACTTCTTCTTATTTCCATATGTTTGTTTCCTGGAGCAATCAAAGCTTTACCTACAGATAAATATTCTCCATTCTCGGCTTCTTTTACTTGTATTCGGCAAAGAGTATTTAGCCTGTCTGCAAAGGCTTTAGTAAAGTTTTGAGGCATATGCTGGACAATGACAATTGGAGGAGTATTTGCCGGCAAATTAGTCAATACCTCTTTTAAAGCCTCTGTACCACCTGTGGACGCACCTATCGCTACAATCTTATTTGTAGTTTTAACGGCAATAGCAGCAGAAGCAATGCTTGACGTTGTAGCTGAGCGAAAGGAAGTCAATGGTTTTATGACTTTTACTTTTGAGGCAGCTTTTACTTTTTGAACCAATTGTTCACTCATATCACCAACAGAGTATGCACTTCCAGGTTTTGAAATAACTTCAACGGCACCAAGTTCAATAGCCCTTAATGCGACATCTCCGCCTTGCTTAGCCAGTGAACTTACAACTACAACTGGCATAGGGTAGTGTTTCATAAGCTTTTCTAGAAAAGTCAAACCATCCATTCTTGGCATTTCTATATCCAAAGTGATAACATCTGGTCGAAGTTGGACAATCATATCTCTACCAACATAAGGGTCTGGAGCAGCCCCAACAACTTCAATTTCAGGATCTTTAGACAACTCTTGAGTAAAGACCTTTCTTATCATAGCTGAATCATCGATTATTAAAACTTTTATGGTCATACCAGTCCTTCTCTCTGATGTTGTTTGACTTGTAAACTATCATTTCACCACAATATGTATCAAATACAATTTTTCTTCCGAAGATACCACCTGTATCATTATTCACTACTAGGATTTTGTGTTTTTTTAAAATTTTTTGTGCCAGTTCAGCATTTTTTTTGCCATAATCTTTGCTTAAATATTTACTGGAATAAGCACCACCTACAATGTGAGCTTGTAATGTTTGCTTTCTAGCACCTAGATTATACATCATTTCTAACAATTTTGGAATAGAGTAATTTCCGTAATATGTATGATTTACAGAGCTTTTAAATTTTGGGAAAGCGAAAACTGCCATACCAGCGACTTTTGTTACCGGATCAGAAATGCAAACAGCGACACAAGACCCCAAAACAGTTGCTAATTTATATGGTTCCCAGCAAACAAACAAGTTGCCTGGTTTTATGAAATAGCTTAGCTCTTTGATTGTTTTTTCCATGTTTTTTTATAGATGGTTGGCTCATGATATACAAAATTGTGTTTAATCTGGATAAGGCTCTCAGAATGACCGATAAACAATAGTCCATTATCAGAAATTACATTATAGAAATTATTAATGAGCTTTTCTTGAACTTCTCTACTGAAATAAATCATTACGTTTCTACAGAATAGTATATCAAATGGATTTTTAAAAGGGAATGTATCCATTAAATTAAAGAGCCTAAATGTAACAGACTTTTTGATTTCATCATTAATTATCCATCTATCACTGTCATATTGGGTAAAATATTTATTTACAAAATATGACGAGATATTATCTTCAGGACCAAACTTATAAACTCCGGCTATTGCCGTTTGTAAACTTTGAGGACTTATATCTGTTGCCAGTATTTTTGCTCTCATATCGGGAGGCAAAATTTCTTTTAACAACATAGCCAAAGTATATGCTTCTTCACCTGTAGAACAAGCAGAAGACCAAACTCTTATCTCCCTTGTATATTTTGCAGTTGGGCTTTCTTGTATAATTTGTGCAATACTTTTTTTCAAAAATTCAAAGTGATTATTTTCTCTGAAAAAATTTGTCTTATGAACAGTTACAGTGTCAACAAAGGTATTTTTTATTTTTTTTTGTTTTTCTGTAATAGGTGGTGCTACGATATAGTGGTAATATTCACCCACATTAGTTATCCCAGCATCGTTCATAAGCTTTACTAACTTTTGAGCAAGAAGCATTTTTTTGCTTTCTTCAGTGAATATACCCATATTCTTGTATAAATATTCGCAAAACAAATCCAAATACTTTGCATCAATAGTCTTAACCGTATCCGTTGTATACATTTTTATCCTTTAACATCAACACTATATTGCGTCTAACTAACTCTCACATCTTAATTCAAAAATGGCATTTCCGCCAGATGATTAAAAATCATCCAGCGGAATAATATCTTCAGGATTTACAACCTGTGCACCTTTTAAATTAGACTTATTCACAGGTTCGCTTCTTCTTTCAGCAACATTAGCTGGTTTTCTCTCTTGCTTCTGTGGTGGTGGTGCAACTTTTGCTTTTAATGCGGGTCTGATTAATGGCTTTTTGGCAATTAGATTTGTTTGTATCTCGGCCGCACCTTGAACTAATCCACTTAACGCATCAATGATATGCTGGATTTTATCTGAATAAGTTTTTAAATTATCAGCTGAAGAAGCACTCTCTTGAGCTGTTGAAGCTGTAGAATTTACTACTATTTCCATTTGAGCAATAGCTTTATTTATTTGAGAAATACCAACTTCTTGCTCTTGGCTGGCAGTAGAAATTTCTTCAAGCAATTCACTTACTTTGTGTGTTTCTTCTTGAATTTCAACTAATGAAGCGCTAACTTGTTCTGAAATATTTAAACTTCTTTCTGAAAGCGTTATATTGCTCTCAATAATCGTCGCAGTGTCTTTTGCGGCTTGAGCACTTCTTTGAGCCAGATTTCTAACTTCTTCTGCAACAACAGCAAAACCTTTACCTGCTTCGCCGGCCCTTGCAGCTTCTACTGCTGCATTCAAAGATAAAATATTAGTTTGGAAAGCTATTTCGTCAATTACTTTTATTATTTTAGAAATTTCTGCACTTGATTTCTTTAACTCTTCCATAGCCTCTAACATTTTATGCATTTCAGCATTACCTTTATCGGCAACTTCTTTGGTTTGTTTTGCAAGATGATCAGCTTCTCGAGTATTTTGAGCTGTCTGATGAATCATAGAAGCTGATTCTTCAAGAGTTGATGATGTCTCTTGAATAGAAGCCGCCTGCTCAGCAGTACCTT
>JAEZLC010000080.1 GCA_023435965.1 Cyanobacteria bacterium OH_CDB_58
CCAGAAACGACGGTAATATCGCTTCCTTTAAAATCACTTATTATTTTGTTCAAAATGTCTTTTGAATATTCACTTGCTTTTCTTGAGCCGACTACAGCAAGAGTTTTAGATAAGTTGCAGCTTTTCAGGTCTCCTGCTATAAACAGAGTCATCGGAGGGTTGTATATGTGTCTTAAGAGTTCTGGGTAGCTAGGATCATCGAAAGTAATGAAATCTGTATTGCTTTTTAGAATAAAGTCTAAGGAAGCATCTGGAGAAATGCTTTTTCTCTCAGACAAGAATGAATCAATTTGTTTTTTTGTGAGTCCTTCAATACTAACTAATTCAACTATATCTGCATTCCAAGCCTGCTCAATATCGCCGTTGAAATAGTCATATAGTTTGTGTATAAAGGTACTACCTATTTTTTCGAGTGCTGCAAAAGCTAGCCAATATTTTTTACTATTTAACATATAAGTTAAATAGCATATTTGGTTAAAATAGTCTACAAATTAATAAAATTAACTAAACGCAACAGGATTTTTGGCTAAGAAGTTGTTCGTATTGATTTTTATAGAATGCAGCTAACCTGCATGCAAAGTCATACTTTGCTTCTAAATTATTTGTAGGTGTTAATTCTTTTGATGAAGAGACAAATGAATCAGCAGTGTTTTTAAATGCTACTTCTCGTAAAGGCACAGCAGAAACCGATTGCTTTAGTGGCTGACATGAGCGTGTTGCATCGATTTTATTAATTGACATGCCTTCTCTCCTTCTTTATAGTATATAGCCTATTAATATTAACACAGCTTATTGATTATTTCAACCCATCAAACTAGACCTTCTTTTAGAGCTTTAACAGCTGCTTGAGTTCTATCATCGACAACTAATTTTTGGATGATGTTGCATACATGTGCTTTTGCGGTATGTTCGCTGATACTCAATATGTTGGCGATCTCGTTGTTAGATTTGCCATCTACCACAAGTTTTAAGACTTCGTATTCTCTTTCTGTTAAATTGGCGTGCTGTGATCTGAACGCAGCTCTTGATGTCTGTTTCTTAGGAATTATAGGTCCATTTTTTTGCCTTAATAATGGAACTATTTTGGGGTCAAGCCATATAGCACCTTCATTTACAGATTTGATTATCATCATAAGTAAATCAGTGTTTATATCCTTTATTACATAGGCATACGCACCCACTGAAAGTGCTTCTGTGACTTCATCTTCAGTGCAGTGAGATGTCAGAATTACAATCTTCATATCAGGATTTTCGTCTAGAATACGCTTACTTGCAGCTATACCAGATATATCAGGTAGTCCGATATCCATCAAAATCACGTCTGGCTTGTGTATTCGGGCTTTTTCTACCGCTTCTTTGCCGGTTTGTGCCTCAGCAATAACGTTGAACTCATCTGTTTCATCAAACAGTGTTTTCATACCGACTCTCATAAGTTTATGGTCTTCAACCAATAGTATATTTATAGGCAAATTTTGCATATCTCTCTCCCACTTAAACTAAATATAAATTCAGTTAAAAAATCATTCATTACCCAAATAACTATCAAAAATGATTGTTATTTTTAATTTTATTGTTGAATAATATTATCGATATGTTGCGAAAAGAATTATATATTATGCTTCAAAACGAAACATAACTATAATATTTGTATCGAATAGCATTATAATCATAATGTTTTAGAAATACATTACATCGTACCGTAATATAACGATAAAATATCTAACACAATGACTTTATTTTTAAGTTAATGTAAAATTGGTTTATGAATAATTATAAGTATTGCATGACAAGAGACGGTTCAGTAGGTCTATATAATTACGATATCGGGGATATTTATCATTCTAGTGCTGGTGCACTAACGGAGAGTATCCAAAAGTTTATTATCCCTTCGGAGTTGATAGAATTTGTCAAAACTAATTCTAAAGTGAGGATTTTAGACATCTGCTATGGTATTGGATATAATTCAAAAGCCGCATTATACTTGTCTAAAAAACATAATAACAAGATTGCTGTGCATATTGATGCAATAGAAACTAATGAAGATTTAGTTTTGATATCTCCTTTTGTAAAAGATACTATTCCCTCCATAGATACAAAATTATTTTTATCTAATCAATTATTTGAATGCGATGAAAACAGATTTAATAAAGTTGTTGAATTGATTAGGGATGTAGATAATAAGTTTTTAAACAAAAATACACCATATTTAATAGAAGCACATAAAAAAAACAATAAACGAGAGGGCAATTATGACCCCTGTAGGGCAAATGTCTCGCTCTTACATAATATATATTATCAATATATATCTAACAGTATTAAAAACAGCTCAAAACACTCTTCTTATAAGAATTCTACTTTTAATGTATATTGTAATGATGCGAGAGTCGTTGTTCCCTCTTTAAAAAATACATACGATTTTGTATTTTTGGATGCGTTTACCCCGCAAAAAGACCCCACACTTTGGACTTTTGATTTCCTATCACAGATAAAATCCAAAATGCATGATAAAGCAATATTGATAACTTACTCTAACTCAACACCGTTTAGATCTGCACTGATAGAGTTGGGTTTTAATGTAGGAAAAGTATTATTAGCTAATAAACAATATGGTACAATTGCATCTATGTCTTCTGAAAAAATTATAAATCCGCTCGATACTGTTGACATTGGATTAACGAAAACAAAAGGTGGAATATTTTTTAAAGACCCAAATTTACGGCTAACCAGGCAAGAGATTATAAGTAATCATCTTCGAGAACAAAAATCATCAAATAGACCATCTACAAGCAGTTTTAAAAAAGGAAAAATCTTATTATAAACACTCTTTACAACATGACAAGAGCATAGTAACTTGATAAAATAAGTTCAGGACGGGATTTATATGAATAAATATGACTTGATAGTAATTGGCGGAGGCACTTCTGGTGTTGCAGCAGCTTATATATCTGCAAAGCTGGGGATCAAGACTCTACTCGTTGAGAAAGAGATACACCTGGGAGGAACCATGACATCTGCATTGGTTACTCCGGTTATGAAAACAAACATGCAGAATATTAATACAGAATTTTATTCAGACCTAGTAAATTATGCCAAAACTTACGGTGCACAACAC
>JAEZLC010000086.1 GCA_023435965.1 Cyanobacteria bacterium OH_CDB_58
GGGTAGAGTTCCCTGCTTAATGGCCATAACCTGCTACCTGAACCACCTGCTAAAATTATTGCGTACATCGCTCTCCTCAATTTTTCAATATAATAAACATTAAATATTTTATATCATAAAATATGCAAAAAGTCTTGTTATTGCTAAAGAATGTGATGATTTACTTTTTATAGCAGTGAAGAATATCTTTGACTTGTATTGGTGTTACTTTGTTAAGTATCATTGATAAGTTTTGTCATGATAGAAAAGATTGCATCACTTAATTTATAAATTATAATTTATTTATGGATAAACCAAATTTAAAAATTTCTATTGTTACAGCAAGTTATAATTATGCCGACTTGATTTCTCAAACAATTGATTCTGTTATAAACCAAACTTATTCTAATTGGGAGTTAATAATAGTTGACGACGGTTCGTCTGATAATTCAAGGGAAATAATTGCTCAGTACTGTGTTAAAGATAGCAGAATAAAATTATATACGCATGAAAAAAATCAGAATAAAGGTCTGTGTGAAACCGTTAGACTTGGTTGCCAATATGCTCAAGGAGAATATGTGGCCTTTTTGGAGAGTGATGATCTTTGGACAGAAAACTATTTGGCAGAAAAAATTAAAGTAATTGAGAAGAATCCTGACATTTCACTTATATTCAATTCTGTAGAACTATTCGGAGACGCAGAATCTCGAAAAAGACATGATGAATATTTTATATTCCAAAAATTCTTTTTAAAGGATAAAAAATATCCAGCTAATCTGTTTAAATATTTTCTTTTTATGAATATAATACCTACATTTTCCTGTGTAATGGTCAAAAATAGCGTTTTTTCAACTCTTAAATTTAATGCTCCATTTCAGCCACACTTAGATCAATATTTGTGGATGCAAATTGCATATAATAATGATGTTTATTATTTGGACTTACCCTTAACACAGTGGCGAATTCATAAGCAAAGCTTCATTGCCAGAACGGAAACCGTAAAAAGGAATAATAATCATATAATATATGAAACTATCAAGTCAGTGATAGCCAATTCAACACATTCAAATGAGTTGTTAAAATATTTTTTAATTAATTATTATGCTTTTAAAATGATACTGTTTAAAATTTTTAGAGGTTTTTTAAAAAAGATAGTAATGAGATATTCTAAATAAGCATTTAAATTAACTTGTTGTCAATTTCGTTTTGGATCATTAATTTAATTAGTTCGTCAAAACTTATTGTTTGGCACCAGTCCAATTCTTGTTTTGCTTTTGTGCAATTACCAAATAGTGTATTATTGATTTTCCTATCAATTATGTTTGAATCAATTATTATATGTTTTTTCCAATTATTTATGTTTAAGACATCTGCACAAATTTGTATAAATTCTTCTATTGTGTGCAGTTCTCCAGATGATAAAACAAAATCTTGAGGAGTCTTTTGTTGATTCATCAAAAACATACCGTTTGCATAGTCTTTTGCATATCCCCAGTCTTTTTTAGTATCAAGATTGGCCAATGTGAATTTGTCAATCTCCCCGTTCTTAATTTTTATCATATTAGTAATAATTTTTTTTGTAACAAAACTATTGTTTCTTCTCGAACTCTCATGGTTGTATAAAATTGCTGTCGAACAATATAATCCTTTACCTCTGTAGTATTTTACTAGTGAGTTTTCGGTAACTTTTGATAACCCATAAAGACTGTTAGTGTTAAATGGAGTATTTTCGTCTTGAATATCAGTTTCTGAGTTGTCAAACATAAGGCAAGAGCCCGCAGTAAGTATCCGTGAGTTTTTTAGATATTCGTTGCAAATTGACAATATATTTGAAGTTGATATGACATTGTAATCAAAAAGTTGCTTTCCATATAGGCTTTTATCTTCTTTAACCCCTTGAGAGCTTACATGAAAGGCCGCCAAATGATAAATTTCATCTGGCTTGATTGAGCATAACAAATTTTTTAATTCAAAGTAATCATTTAATTCGACTTGATGTAATATCGGACTTACATTTTTCTCGGCAAGATATTTTTGTATCTTAAAAGAGTTTTCGCTCAGGTTTTGGCGAATAATGCCGTGCACTTCATATCCTTGTTCGTTGAGCAGTTCGCACAGATAACTGCCGTCTTGGCCAAATATTCCTGTTATTAAAGCTTTTTTTTTCATAAAATCAAACCACTTCGGATTAAATTAAATTATTTCTATCTCTGGCAAAGGAAAAATAAATTTACCACCATTAGTCATATATTCTTTTTCTCTTTCTAAAATGGTGTTTTTAAAGTGCCAAGGTAGAACAAAGAAATAATCAGGATTCATATCTCTAGCTTCTTTTTCTGAAATTATAGGAATATTTGTTCCAGGAGTGAATGAGCCATATTTGTCAGGATTAACTTCGGCAATATATTGGATGTGTTCCTTTGTGAACCCGCAAAACTGTAAAAGAACATTTCCTTTTGTACTCGCTCCATATCCTATGATTTTTTTGCCATCTTTTACTAACGCTTCTATAAGTTCTTTTAGGTTGTCCCTGTGTTTGAATACTCTTTCTGCAAAATCTATGTATGGTTTGGTTGAGTCGAGCATCATATCTGATTCTTGCTTTAAAAGCCAATTTATAATTGGAGTATTAGATTTGTAATTTGCATCTTTTTTGCAGGCAGTCACTGCAAAACTTCCCCCATTTATCGAGTTCATGACAACATCAACAACTCTTAATCCAACTCTTTCTAGCATATTTTTGACGACTTTGAATGAATAAAATTCTAAATGTTCATGACATATTGTGTCATAAGAATTTGTTCTTAACATTGATGGCATATAACTTTGTTCAAAGTGCCAGATACCTTCATCGTCAAGACATTTATTGATGTCTTCAACAAATTGAGAGGGGTTTTCAAGATCATAAAACATTGATATAGATGTTATTATCTTTGCTTTTTTTGAAGGAAAAATTTCTAAAAATTTGTCAGCAGTAAAAAAGTCAGGAATTAAATCTATGTCCTCTGAATAGTACTCTTTGAATTTTTTTCCTGTAGGATCAATACCAACTCTCTTGCATTTTGTTTGATATGCTTTAAGTGATGTTGCATCATTGCTGCCTATGTCGATAACTAGGTCATCATTTGTTAAATTGACTAGTTTTTCTAAAGTTCTAATTTTATGTTCTAGGTGTTTCACCATAGATGGATTTAATCCCGAACGATATCCGTAATTTTCGCCATACATTTCATCAAGAGAGTATGATTGTTTTAATTGTAATAGGCCACAATCAGAGCACCAAATTAGATCAACAGGTCCTTTTGTAATTTGTTCATCTTGTTTTTTAGGAAACACCCCTGTTAAAAATTGTTCTCCTAAAGAGAGTATATTTTGAAAGTTTTCACTATTACATATTCTGCATTTTTTAATCTCATTATACAAAGCTGTTCTCCTGAGTTTTAATATGGTAAAAAGATATTGATTCTTCTTTTTGTCTTTTATTTTGTTGCCGTCTCCTAGAAAAATATATCATAAAAACGTGTTGTAAATCTTTTAAGAAACAATACTTCAAATTCTTATGCTATCAAAGAATTTGCCAATAAGCTTTCTTCCAATTTTTCTAAATAAGCCTCGAGATATTTTGTTGTTTAAACAAAAAGTGTAAGCGAAGGCACCTAGAGGAATTATATCTCTGTCTTTTGCCATTTTTATGAAAAGTTTTTTAGAGGTGGTAGAGTGCTCATTTTTTAACCAGTCATACCCGGCTCTTAAAAAATCTAATGCCCTAATGTTGTATAGTAAGTATTTGAAACAGGTGCAATCTTTGGTGATGAATTTATGATAGTTCTCATGCAATGCAAGCCAGTTTATTAAATATGGACCAGTAGATGGAGTCAAAGAGTCTTGTCCTGGATGTACCCTGTATTTTATGAAATTAGAGTCTAAAACTCCTACTTCTCCGTTGCTGGCAATGTCTAGCAAAAAGGGTCTATCACAAATTTTTCCGTATATATCATATCTAAAACTGTATTTTTTAAATAATTCGGTTTTATATATTGATGAAGCGAAATGATAAGGATGATCTAAAAATAACATTAATGCAAAGTCGGATGAATTATGACAATGGTAATTGTTATTGGTTATGTAATTCCAATTGGTGTTTGTCGGTTCGTACTCCGCTACGTATCCTGACCCCAGCAAAACTGTGTTAGGGTGAGTGTTTAAGTGTATTAAAGCTTCTTCAATGTATCTTGGGTGCATTAAGTCATCGTCGTGAAAAAGCATTACCCATTTTTTTGATGCCAGTTTTTGTGCAGTTAAAAAGTTTGCTTCTTGTCCTAGGTTTGTTTCGTTGCGATGTGTGTTTATATTGTATTTTTTTGTTATTTCTGGTGTGTTGTCAGTGCTGCCGTTATCCAAAACGGTTATGTTAAAACCTTGAGTAGTCTGGTTTAATATGCTTATAATCGTTTGTTCCAGCATTTCTGAACGATTATAAGTTAATATAAATATTTCAATATCTTCAGGTTTATTCAACATAGCCAATTTTTACCTTTCGTTCGGAGTTTACTTTAATTAAAATAAAACTCTTTTTTCGTGTCTTAATTTCTGGGATTAGTATAGATAGCTTATTTCTTTCTATTTAGTTCGGATTTGGCATAAGTATAAGTTTATATAAATGTTGATAAAAGGGTAAATAATCATAGTTATATTTAAAAAGTTCTATAATAATCCTTTTTTTATTGATAGGTGCCTGTTTTATGATTTCTTCAATCGCGGCAAATAAATGTTTGCGTTGAAATGAAAGTAAGTTTTTGTAAACCTTTTTATCATATAGCCGTTTATTTAAAGATTTTGTTATTTCAATACATTTTATGAGGATTAAAATTTTATCATCGCCACATTTATAATACCTTTTGAGGCCATGTCTTACTTTGACTAAAGGTTTTGTTATTATATAGGAAGAACATTTAGGTAGTATGTTGAGTAATACATATTTATGAATATATAAACTCCCAAAACCTTTTGAAACATCAAAACTATTCCAAATGTCTTTTTTTATAATAAGAGATGATAAAGAACTATATCTGCTTTCAGATTTAATAATAAATTCATTATGATTCTTGCATTTTAAATCTTGTCCATAATTTAAAGTCATCCGATGTGTTAAATTTTTCATTTCGTAATCATAGAAATCAAAGTTTGATAATACAATATCAATATTATTTCCATTTAATATATTAAAGAGATAATTCAAAGACCCTTCATAGTATACATCATCATCACCCAAAAGCCAGACATATTCACCTTTTGCTTTTTTGAATATATTATCTACATTTCTATCATAGCCAATATTTTCCTCATTTTTATAATACGAAAAAATCTTTGGATATTTGTTAATATATTCTTGAATGATATCTTTTGTATTATCAGTTGATGCATTGTCAGAGATTAATATTTCTATAGATTCATTAATTGTATCAAGTTGTTTTAATATACTCTCTAAAGTTTCTTTTATAGATTTAGCGCCGTTATAAGTCGGTATACCTATAGATAATTTTACAGTCAATTATTTGCCTCCAATCAATGTGTTACTAATTTATTTTTTTAAATTTATTAAAAAAAGCTCGTCTCTTTGCCTTGATACTGTCTTTGATTTTATGTCTTATTTTTTTTGCAAATTCTTTGTGAGTCATATAATATCCCCACATTTTCCATTGCGCAAAAAATCCCTTCCAAGTAAAAAAGCGGCTAAACGAGATTCTATCCAAAAGATAATTTTTCATCGCCATCAATTCTTCTTCAGAGTTTTCCGCAGTATAAAACGGGACTTTTTTGTCCGTGAGCCAATAATCATCGCAGATATTCCCCTGCTCTGTTGCTAGGCGGCTAATCTCCGTACCAGGGTATATAAATAACACACCGATGTCTTCGTATATCATATATTTTATTTTTTGCAGAGTCTGAATGGTTTCAACAGTTTCTTTTATTGTGTCCATTGTCTCTCCGGGCAACCCAACAATAAGGAATGATGTAACATTAATACGGGAGTCTTTAAACAATTTGAATGTGTTGATGGCATCTTCTTTTTTTATAGCTTTTTTGGAAGACTTAAGTATTTCAGCAGCTCCACTTTCAAGCCCAAACAACACATGGTTAATGTTAGCTTTTTCAAGTGCCTCAACAAGTTCTTTTGTTACGGGTTTTAGCCTGCCACTACATACAAATTCCAGTTTTTTGTGAATATCTTTTTTAACTATTTCCTCACATAATTTTATAGCTCTTTTATTGTCGAGAAACAACGTGTCATCATGAATCCAAATTCTTGTCATTTCAGGGAACTTTTCAATCATATATTCTATTTCTGCAACAACATTTTCTACAGACCTAAAGCGAGTTTTTCTTTCTGAAATTGTCTGCAAGCAACAAAACGTACAGCCGAACGGACAGCCCCTGCTTGTGAGTAAACAGCCCATTGTTCTGCCATTTTTAAAAAATAATTCATGTTTTAAGAACGGTAAGGAGTCTAAATCCTGAATCAATTCTCTTTTTTCAGTCTTGATGATTGTTCCGCCTTGACTATATGCAATCCCTTTGACATTGTTGATATCATCGTTATTTTGGATGGCAATTATAAGCTCATCTAGGGTGATTTCGCCCTCTCCAATTATAACTTTAATGTATGGGAATTTGTTCAATAATTGTTCATACATCGCTGTAGCATGGATTCCCCCAACAAGAATATGAATTGAAGGAAAATGCTCATGGATATAATTGATTAATTTGTAGCTGACTATTCGGTTATTAGTGAATATCTGAATTCCGACAAACTCGGGGTTATTTTTATTGATATTTTCTATAACAATGTCGAAACAGTCTTCAGGGCTATAGTCATTTAGAAATAATAAGTCCGGTTTATGCCCTTGTTTTTCTAGATAAGAATATAGGTAAGCCAATCCTAAAGGGTAATGAGAGTTGTGATTAATATTAAACTCTCTTTGTTCATCTTCTATTGATCCGGTTACTAGTAGGATTCTTGCACTCATTCACTGACTTTCTTAGTTAAATTCAACTAACGTTATTATAAACAAAAAATAGTATTAATAATATTTTCTGCAAAAAAGTTAGAATCGAAATACTTAATATTATTGCTATTTAAATATTTATTAATATTGATTAGATATTCTTTATACTTATCATTACTTAATCCCGTCATATAACTGTATAGTTCAGGATATGAGTTAAAATTCCTTTTATCAATAAAACAATTTTCTGGAATGTGGTTAGCTACATTATTTGCACCCCAATATATCGGGACGCAGCCTGCAAAAAAACAATCAAATATTTTTTCAGTAATATATCCAGTAATGTCTCTAGCATTTTCATAACAAATAGCATATTTGTATTGCATTAATACATCCAACTTTGAATCTATTTTTCCCTTGAATGAAGTAAAGTTTATGTTATACCGTTTTTTCACGGCATTGGTTTTGCGAAATGGTTTTAATAAGGAAGGGATTTTCTTTTTAAAGCCTAATTCCCACCCGATTCCGTATAGGTCAAAATCTTTAGGGTGATATTTTTCAAACCATTGAATTGCTTCTACTCTTTTAGAATAAAGTTCTAATGGGT